>DASYJJ010000120.1:0-2559 GCA_035996605.1 Rhodanobacteraceae bacterium | reverse complement strand
AGATTCGGGATGACGATTCGTGCCGGCAATCTGAAATCCCGAATCCCGGCTTCAAAAAAAGAGAATCACATATGGGCAAATCCGTAGTCATCCTCGGCGCGCAATGGGGCGACGAGGGCAAGGGCAAGATCGTCGACCTCTTGACCAAGGACATCGGCGCGGTCGTGCGCTTTCAGGGCGGCCACAACGCCGGCCACACGCTGGTGATCGGCGGCAAGAAGACGGTATTGCACCTGATTCCTTCGGGCATCCTGCGCGACGATGCGCTGTGCCTGATCGGCAACGGCGTGGTGCTGAGCCCGGCTGCGTTGCGCAAGGAAATCGAGGAGCTCGAAGCGAGCGGTGTCGAAGTGCGCTCGCGGCTCAAGATCAGTCCGGCGACGCCGCTGATCATGCCGTATCACATCGCGCTCGATCAGGCGCGCGAAAAAGCTGCCGGCGGCAAAGCGATCGGAACGACAGGGCGCGGCATTGGCCCCGCCTACGAGGACAAGGTTGCGCGTCGCGGAGTGCGCGTTGCGGATCTGCACTATCCCGAGCAGCTTGCCGAGAAACTTCGCGGCACGCTCGATTACCACAACTTCGTGCTGACGAAATATCTCGGCGTGGCAGCGGTCGATTTCCAGCAGACGCTGGACGAAGCGCTCGCGTTCGGCGAATACGTTGAACCGATGAAGTCGGATGTCGCTGGCCTGCTGCACGAGTTGCGCAAGCAAGGCAAAAAGATTCTCTACGAAGGCGCGCAAGGCTCGCTGCTCGACATCGATCACGGCACGTATCCGTATGTAACGTCGAGCAATACGACCGTTGGCGGTGCGCTCGCCGGCACTGGCGTCGGCGCCGATGCGATCGACTATGTCCTGGGCATCGCCAAGGCCTATGCGACGCGCGTCGGTGGCGGTCCGTTTCCGACCGAGCTGGACAACCCGATTGGCCAGACGCTGCGCGATCGCGGTCAGGAATACGGCGCAACCACCGGCCGCCCGCGCCGTTGCGGCTGGATGGATATCGTCGCGCTGAAACGCGCCGTCGCGATCAACGGTCTCACCGGCTTGTGCATCACCAAGCTGGATGTGCTCGACGGGATGGAAAAGCTCAACATCTGCATCGCGTACGAATATCGCGGCAAACGCACCGAATATGCGCCGCTCGACGCCGCCGGCTGGGAAGAGTGCACGCCGGTGTATCTGGAGTTTCCGGGCTGGGAGGAGTCGACGCACGGAATGACGGAGTGGGACGAGCTTCCCGCCGCGGCTCGCGCGTACCTGCGCGCACTCGAAGAGCTCGCGGGCTGTCCTCTCGCGATCGTGTCGACCGGGCCCGATCGCGACGCGAACATCGTGTTGCGCGATCCATTCGCCTGATGCCGTTTCGGTAGCGAGAGATCGGTCGGACCGATCCGCTTGCCAGCAAGGCGCCGTTCCGTCGTGCGCGATCAAACTAGCGCGGTCGCAAGCCGCACACGCATCAGATGATCCATATCCGTGAAATCGACCACGTCGTGATTCGCGCACGCGATCAGGCGAAACTCTTGCGCTTCTACTGCGACGTGCTCGGCTGCAGCGTCGAGCGTGATCAGGATGCGATCGGACTCGTGCAGCTTCGCGCGGGTCGATCGATGATCGATATCGTCGGCGTCGATGGCGCGCTTGGACGCAAAGGCGGCGCCGCACCGGGCGGCGAAGGCCACAACATGGATCACTTGTGCGTGCGCGTCGATCCGTTCGATGCCGATGCGATCCGCGCGCATCTCGCGGCGCACGGCATTCCGGTCGACGATTCCGGTCGCCGCTACGGTGCGGAAGGCGAGGGGTTTTCGCTGTACATCCGCGATCCGGAAGGGAACGTCATCGAGCTCAAGGGCCCGTCGGATGAGCTGAAGTCAAACGCGCCGACGTAATCTGCGGTCCGTTCGATGCTCGGAATAAGCGCGAGAAGTGCGCAGCTGCTCTACGCGGTCGACGCGTCATGCATTCGGAATCGAAAGGCTAGGCGCGCTGCCGGCGATGCGCCGTGGAGCTTGATCTTCCGCGTTGACGCAGCGGAAGTGCCCAGGACACACCACCAGCCAACCCGGCTGGTGGTGCGCGAAAACATCTTACAGCGCCGCATCCTTGAGCTTCTTCAGCGGGCGGATCTTCACCTTGACGCTGGCCGGCTTTGCGGCAAACCAACGTTCTTCCTTCGTGAAAGGATCGATGCCCTTGCGCTTGGGCTTGGCCGCTACGGCGGTCGCCGAGATCTTGAAGAGTCCTGGCATCGTGAAAAGTCCCGCGCCTTTCTTGCTGATCGCACCGGAGATGGTTTGCTCCAGCGCCTCGAGAACGGCACGCGTACTCTTCGTGTCGACGCCCGTGTGCGTCGCGATATGGCTGACGAGCCCCGACTTCGACAACGCCTGTGACACCGGCTTCATTGCGGCGGGTTTCTTGGCGGACTTTGCTGCGGGCTTCTTTTTCATTGCCATGGATCAGATATCTCCTGCGGGTTTTTTCGATGGGTGGTCACTGCACGGCTGCTTTGAGCAGCGCCGCAGGCGAAGCCTATCTGGGTTTTGCA
>DASYJJ010000119.1:0-5548 GCA_035996605.1 Rhodanobacteraceae bacterium | reverse complement strand
GGCGAGCTCAAGACGGGGCGCGTGATGGTGAAAGACGAAGACGTCTGCCTGCACTGCGGCCTCTGTGCGGAGCGCTGCCCGACCGGTGCCTGGGACATGCAGAAGTTTCTGCTCGACATGACGTATGCGGGGCCGGGATGTCGCGGCGCGGAGCCGAGGAAAGTCGCGTGAGTTTTTCGCGCCGTACTCCGGCCCTTCCCTCACCGCAGCCCTCTCCCGCAAGCGGGAGAGGGGGATTGTGGCGTCGCGCGAGTTGGCACATCGCCTCTCCCGCTTTCGGGAGAGGCCGGCGCGAAGCGCCGGGTGAGGGAACGGGCGAAGTCGAACGCCCCACTCCGGCCGGCCTTCACCGCAGCCCTCTCCAAAAGGGAAAGGCGGTAAGCAAGAAATGAAACCCCTCGCCGCCGTCAACGACTTCGTCGTCAAGTTTGCCAACGTCAACGGCTCGGGTTCCGCATCGGCGAATGAGCTTTTTGCGAAAGCGATCCTGCGCATGGGCGTGCCGGTCAGTCCGCGCAATATCTTTCCGTCGAACATCCAGGGTCTGCCGACCTGGTACGAGGTTCGCGTCAACGAGAAAGGACATCTCGGCCGGCGTGGCGGTGTGGATCTGATGGTCGCGATGAACCCGCAGACGTGGGATGCGGACCTCAAGGAGATCGAACCCGGCGGCTATCTTTTTCACGATTCGACGAAGCCGCTGCCGAAATCGAAATTCCGCGACGACGTGCAGCCGATCGGCGTTCCGCTCACCGAAATCTGCAATCGCACGTACACCGACGCGCGCCAGCGTCAGCTGTTCAAGAACATCATGTACGTCGGCGCGTTGTCCGCGCTGCTCGACGTCGATATTGGCGTCATCGAGAAATTGCTGGTCGAGCAGTACAAGGGCAAGGAACGCCTGCTCGATGCGAACAGGCAGGCCTTGCATCTCGGCCGCGACTACATCACGCAGAATCTCGCGCACCCGCTCGGCCTACAGGTACGCCACGCAGGGGCGGTCGCCGATCGTATCTTCGTCGACGGCAACACGGCGGCCGCGCTCGGCTGCGTTTACGGGGGCGCCACGGTATGCGCGTGGTATCCGATCACGCCCTCCTCTTCGCTCGCCGAAGCGTTTCAGAAATATTGCCAGAAGCTGCGCGTCGACACGGACAGCGGCAAGCATCGCTATGCGATCGTGCAGGCCGAAGACGAAATCGCGTCGATCGGCATGATCGTCGGTGCCGGATGGAACGGCGCGCGCGCGTTCACGACGACATCGGGCCCGGGTATTTCGCTGATGACCGAGTTCATCGGGCTCGCCTATTTCGCCGAAATTCCGATCACGATCATCGACGTGCAGCGCGGCGGCCCCTCGACCGGCATGCCGACGCGCACGCAGCAGTCCGACGTGCTCGCGTGCGCCTACGCATCGCACGGCGATACCAAGCACGTGCTGCTGTTTCCCGAAGATCCGCACGAGTGTTTCGAGTTCGCAGCGCAAGCCCTCGATCTCGCCGATCGGCTGCAGGCGCCGATCTTCCTGATGAGCGATCTCGACATCGGCATGAATCAGCGCTTGTGCGCGCCGTTCGTCTGGGACGAAACGCGCGCGTACGATCGCGGCAAGGTGATGACGGCAGAAGAGCTCGAAGCGGGCAAGGATTTCGGCCGCTACAAGGATGTCGACGGCGACGGCATCCCGTATCGCACGTATCCCGGCACGCATCCCGCGCGCGGCAGCTATTTCACGCGCGGCACGTCGCGCGATCCGTACGCGCGCTATTCCGAACGCGGTCCGGACTATGTGTACAACATGGAACGCCTGCTGAAGAAATTCGAGAGCGCGAAAGCGCTGGTGCCGCAGCCTGTCGTGCGCAAGGCACCCCAGCGCACGCAATACGGCGCGCTCTATTTCGGGTCCACGGCGCCGGCGATGAGCGAGGCGATCGAGGTGCTTGAAGCGGCGCACCTGCATGTCGATACCTTGCGCATCCGCGCGTTTCCGTTCGCCGACAGCATCGCGGATTTCGTCGCCGCGCACGACCACGTGTTCGTGGTCGAGCAGAATCGCGACGGCCAGTTGCGCACGTTGCTGATCAACGAATTCGGTATCGATCCGGCGCGGCTGGCGCCGGTGCTGCACTACGACGGCACGCCGATCACGGCGCGCTTCATCGCCGGCGCGATCGGCCAGCACATGGGCGCGAGCGTCGGAAAGATCGCGCACGACAAGGTCGCTTGAAGGAGAAGACGGTGCAAAACGGACTCATTTCGGGACTGCAATCGCTGGCGCCGATCGCGATGTCGCTCATGCTGCTCGTTGCGCTCGCGATCCTTTGGCGCAAGGATCGATCGGTCTGGCTGATCGTTGCAATCGTCGCCGAGCTCGCCGGGCTTTTGTTCCGCGGCGTGATGTTCCTCGCCGCCGATGCCGTTCAGCGCACGCCGGTGTTCTTCTCGCTGTGGACGTTGTCCGCGCTGGTATTCGCCGCGGGCCTCCTTGGCTATGCTCTCGAAATGAATCAACGACGCTGATCCGATGACCTATATCGCCAAACCCAAGCTGCATCACCCGGCGCTCGCATGCAACGCGATCGGTTTCACGCGCCGCGACTACGAAGGCAAGATTTCGACGCTGTGCGCCGGCTGCGGACACGATTCGATTTCGGCGGCGATCATCCAGGCGTGCTGGGAGCTCGACATCGAGCCGCATCGCGTGGCAAAGTTGTCGGGCATCGGCTGCAGCTCGAAAACTCCCGACTATTTTCTTGGCCAGTCGCACGGTTTCAACACCGTGCATGGGCGCATGCCATCGGTGCTGACCGGCGCGAACCTCGCCAACCGCGAGCTCATCTATCTCGGCGTATCCGGCGACGGCGATTCGGCGTCGATCGGCATCGGCCAGTTCGTGCACGCGATCCGGCGCGGCGTGAACATGGTCTACATCGTCGAGAACAACGGCGTTTACGGACTGACGAAAGGCCAGTTCTCGGCGACCGCGGATCAGGGTTCGGTTTCGAAGAAAGGCGTCGTCAACAGCGACGCACCGATCGATCTCGTCGGCCTTTCACTGCAGCTCGGCGCTACCTACGTCGCGCGCGGATTCTCCGGCGACAAGCAGCAGCTGGTGCCGCTGATCAAGGCGGCGATCGCGCACCGCGGCTCGGCGTTCATCGACATCGTGAGCCCGTGCGTCGCGTTCAACAACCACGCCGGCAGCACCAAGAGTTACGACTACGTGCGCCAGCACAACGAAGCGGTGAATCGCCTCGACATGATTCCGCCGCGCGCCGAGATCAGCGTCGAATTCGGCGAAGGCGAGGCGATCGAAGTCGAACAGCACGACGGCAGCGTATTGCGCCTGCGCAAACTTTCGGCGAGTTACGATCCGGGCGATCGAATCGCTGCGATGAACTACATCCATGAGCACCAGGCACGTGGCGAAGTCGTCACCGGACTTCTCTACATCGACCGCAAGGCGCGCGACATGCACCAGCATCTCAATACGATCGCGGCGCCGTTCAATTCGCTCGAAGCGAGCGATCTCTGTCCGGGGGCGAAGACGCTCGACAAGATCAACGCGTCTTTGCGCTAAAGAAGGCGCGAAGCGCCAGATGAGGATTCGGCAGTAGTGCGGAGCCGACCCTGGGAAGATCGTCAGCGGCGCGCTTCGACCGCCCCTCACTTCAGCCCTCTCCCGGTGGCAGAGGGGCTCTAGCGCATCGCAGAAGAAGCTCTAGCGCAGATCGCAGAAGCAGTGCGCGAACGCGCCATACGGTTTGCCGCGCATCGATTCGACGATGCCGCTGATTTCCGCGATCTCGCCGCGGTCGAGCCATCCGGTCGGAACGCTGAAACCGACGCTGCGCGCGATGCGCAACATGGTTTCGCTGTCGCCGAAGCTCAGCACGAAGCGTTCCCACGTGCTCGGCTCGTGCTCGACGTAGCGCACTTGATAATTTTTACCGAGCTTGGCGCGCGCGGCGGCCGATGCGATCGCATCGCCAAGTCCGCCGAGCTTGTCGACGAGGCCGCGTTCCTTTGCCTGGCTTCCGCTCCACACGCGACCTTGCGCAATGCCGTCGATTTCTTCGGGCGTGCGCTTGCGCGCTTTCGCAACCCGACCGATGAATTCGCTGTAACCGTGGCGGATCACGCTGTTGAGGATCGACTCGAGCTCGGGTGAAAGCGGCCGGCGGATGTCGAACGTGCCGGCAAGCGGTGTCGTGCCGGTGCCGTCGGTGTGCACGCCGATCTTCGCCAGCGTTTCCGGAATCGTGACGACGAGACCGAAGATGCCGATCGATCCTGTGATCGTGGTCGGCTCGGCCCAGATCTCGTCACCGTCCATCGCGATCCAGTAGCCGCCGCTCGCGGCGACATCGCCCATCGAGACAACCACGGGTTTGCCTGCCGAGCGTGTCTGCGCGATTTCGCGCCGGATCAGCTCCGACGAATACGCATCGCCGCCGGGCGAATCAATGCGCAGCACGACCGCCTTGACGCGATCGTCCTCGCGCGCCGAGCGGATGAGCTGCGCGGCCGAGCGCCCGCCGACCATGCCGGGCGGTTGTTCGCCGGGAACGATCTCGCCTTGCGCGACGACGACCGCGACCTGCGATCCGAAATGCGCGAGGCCATCGGGCCCGAGCATCGCAAGGTAGTCCTTGAAGTCGACCTGACGGAATCCTTCATCGCCGTCGGCGACGCCTTTGTCGCGCAGCAGCTTGCGCGCGTCGGCACGCGTCGCGAGTTGGTCGACCAGTTTCTGATCCAGAGCAAGCTTGGCGAGATCGCCCTGTTGCGCCGCGACGCGCTCGTCGTAGTGCGCGATGTCCTCGCTGATGGACGCCGCATCGATCTTGCGCAAGCCCGCAACTTCGGCGAGATAGTCCTGCCAGATACCGCCCATCCAGTAGCGGTCGGCTTCCTTGGATGCATCCGACGCCTGATTCAAGACATAAGGCTCGGCGGCCGATTTGTACTGGCCCACCTTGATCAGATGCACCTCGACGCCGAGCTTGTCGAGCGCATCCTTGAAATAGCTGCGGTAACTTGCGAACCCTTCGATCAGCACGGCGCCGTCGGGATCGAGCAGGATCTTGTTCGCATGCGCCGCAAGAAGGTACTGACTCTGTCCCATGTCGCCGGCGACTGCGATGACTTCCTTGCCGGTCGCGCGAAAACGGTCCAGCGCTGTGCCGATCTCGTGCAGCGTCGCAAGGCCAGCGCCGGCGATGTCGTCGGGAATCAGAACCAGACGCTCGATGTGCGTGTCCTTCGCAGCCGTGTCGATCACGCGCAACAAATCCCGCAGCTGCACTTCCCTCGGCTGCTCGCCGGCGAGATTGCCGAACGCGCGCTGCACCGGATCGATCGTATATTGCTCGACGATCTGTCCGCGCGGATCGAGCACAAGTGCGGTGCGCGGCCTCAGTACCGGCCGGGACGAAAAAAGCGCGAGGAAAAATGCGATCAGCAGGATCAGAAAAATCAGATTGAAGACGAGCAGGCGCGTGAAGTTCAGCGCATTCCACACGCCGCGCGCGAGCCGCACGAAAAC
>DASYJJ010000118.1:0-12080 GCA_035996605.1 Rhodanobacteraceae bacterium | reverse complement strand
CGTTTTCCTCGACGGCCGACATGACTTCCCAGCCGCGTTTTTCGGCCATCTTGCCGGGATGCTCGCTCGCAGGAATCCACCACCACGGCACCGGCTGGCGCGCGACCGACCTCCATGTCCCTTCGACCTGCATCGGCGCCTGATAGATGCGCGTCTCCTCGATTGCGAGCGAACCGTTCGCCGGCGCGACCCAGAAGTCGATCAGGTATTTCTTGTTGGCATCCTTCGGGTCGTGGAACTTCACGTCCGGAAAATAGCCGTAGCCTTCGAGCGTGCGCGTGAAGTCGATTCCGTCGTAGGCGAGTTTCAGCTGATCGCCCGTCAGCGCATCCTCGATCGGAAACAGATTGTCGTTCGCCTTGAGCTTGCTCTTGACCATGCCGTCGACGACTTTCTCGGCATCGCTCGAATCGAAGTTCTCCATCGCCTTTTCGGTCGAGTCGACCGTGCTCGCGGCGACGAACGCGCGCGCTCGTTCGAGCGATTCGGCGGGGTTCTTCAGGAACGCGGTTTTCGCGGCGTCGCTGCTGAAGCAGTAGACCTTGCCGTCCTTGTCCGTCCAGTTCACCGAGCAATCGGTAATGACGTGCTTGCCTTCGGCGAGGCCTTCGGCGCATTGGCCGCCGAATTCGGCCTTGTCGGGCGAGATCGCCGCGTCGGCCGCCGACGCGCGTTGCGCTGTGGCGAGCGTGCACATCAGAACGAACGCGGCGACGAAACGGGGAAGAACAAGCATCAGCGCGCCGCGAATGCGGCTGCTGCGAAGAGTGGTCGACATGGCATGTCTCCCGCATCCAGGGAATGGCGGGTGCGTGTGCGAGCGACTATGACACAAGCCCTTGTGCATGGCCATTTGCAGTACATCGCGCGCGTTAACTTCAGCGGCATTCTCAATCGTGGAGCGCGCGTCGATAGGCTGTCGCGAGCCTGTCTCCGAAACAGCAGAACACGACGTGTTGCGGAGATTTTCCGGCCGCGCGCCAGTTCTGTACTTCGCGCACCGCGATCTGCACCGCGTCTTCAATCGGATAGCCGTAGGCGCCGCAACTGATCGCCGGAAACGCGATGCTCTCGATCGCGTTCCGTTCGGCGAGCCGCAGCGACTCGCGGTAGCAGCTCGCGAGGCGCTCGGGTTCGTTGTGCGCGCCGCCGCGCCACACGGGTCCGACCGTGTGGATCACATAGCTCGCGGGAATCCGGAACCCCGGCGTGATGCGCGCCTCGCCGGTCGGACAGCGCACGCCCGGCGTGACCTCCGGGAGCGCACGGCAAGCCGCCAGCAGCTCAGGCCCGGCAGCCCGATGGATCGCGCCATCGACTCCGCCGCCGCCGAGCAGACTCTCGTTGGCGGCGTTGACGATCGCATCCACGGGCAGGGTGGTGATGTCACTCTCGACGACTTCGATCATGTCTGTCCACATAACTGCATGATTTTTCCAGATTGTTAGACAATCATAGTAAATGAACTGGAGGGTATTGAAAATATACTGCCTAGGACATAATATATGGGTCAACCATGAACCAGTCAGTCGACAACACCTTCTTCTATCTCCTGCACGACACGACGAGGCAGATCCGCAAGCACTACGATCGCCGCGCCACGCGCCTTCAGCTTACGCGCGCGCAAGGGCGCGCCCTGAAAGCGACCGGGCGGCACGAAGGCTTGAGTCAGACCGAGCTCGCCGAATACCTCGATATGGAGGCGATTCCGGTCGGGCGCGTCATCGACCGTCTGGAAAAAACCGGCTTCGTCGAGCGGCGTGCGGATCCGGGCGACCGGCGCCGCTGGCGGCTGTATCTGACGCCCAAGGCGCACGCGGTCGTCGACGAGATGGAAGTAATCGCGGGCGAGCTTCGCGACGACGCGCTGCGCGGCATTCCGAGCACGGATCTCGACGCGCTGATGCGCGCGCTCACGCAACTGAAAGAAAACCTGGCCGCGCTCGATGCGGCCGCGAACGAAGAAAAGGGAACGTCATGACGGAGAAACAACTTCAAGCACAGGACGCTGCAGTCAAGTCCGCGCCGAGGCGGAAATGGACGCGCACGTTGATGTGGATCGGCGGGCCGGCCATCGTGCTGGTCGCTGCGGGTTGGCTCTACATCAGCTCGGGTCGCTTCGCCTCGACCGACAACGCTTACGTGCAGGCCGACCGCGTGACCATCGCGCCGCAGGTTTCCGGGCGCGTCGTCGAAGTGAACGTGCGCGAAAACCAATCGGTGAAGCAGGGCGATGTGCTGTTCCGCATCGATCCCGAACCGCTCCAGATCGCGGCCGCGCGCATGCAGGCGCAAGTTGAATCGGTCAAGAGCCTGCTCGATGCGGCGCGCAGCGGTTACCGCTCCGCGCAGGCCGACGTGCGCTCGTCCGCCGCCGATCTCAAGTACAAGGATCAGCAGTTCCAGCGCATGCAGGAAATGCGCAGCCGCGGTCTCATCGCGCAGCAGTCACTGGATGATGCGGCAAACAATCTCGCTGCCGCCCGCGCCAAGCAGGATTCGAACAACGCCGCCGTTACCAAGGCGCAAAACATTCTCGGCGGTTTGCCCGAAACGCCTGACGCGCAACTCGCCGGCTACAAGCTGGCGCTGGCGCAACTTTCCCAGGCCAATCTCGATCTCGAACATGCGGTCGTGCGCGCGCCGATGGGCGGCGTGATCGGCAAGACCGCATTGCAGCCCGGCGATTTTCTGACGATGGGCCAGGCCGCGATGCCGCTGGTGGCGAACACGCTCTGGGTCGACGCGAACTATAAGGAAACGGATCTCACGAACGTCGCGGTGGGACAGGATGCGACAATCGAAGTCGACACCTTCCCCGGCAAGAAATGGCTGGCGCGCGTTGACTCGATCAGCCCCGCATCCGGCGCTGAGTTCTCCATATTGCCCGCGCAGAATGCGACAGGGAACTGGGTGAAGATCGTGCAGCGCATTCCCGTGCGACTGGCGATCGAGGAACCCAATCACGACGGCATGATCCTGCGCGCCGGCATGAGCGCCGTCGTCGAGATCGACACCGGAAAGCAGAACTCGATTCTTGGACGCTGGCAGGGCGGTGCCGAACCGGCCGCGCGAGTGGCGCAGAACGGCGAATGAAATCCTGCGCGTCGGCGGTCCATAGCACGCGCGCTCAAACGACATAAGACGAAAAGCGAGATCGAGTCATGTTCAGGGACACATCCACGACAGAAACCGCGACGACATTCTGGCAGGCGCCGGAACCGCGCGTCGCAATCGGGCGTACACAAGCCGCGGCTGTGTTCGCGGAAGACGACATGGGCGCCGTGCGGCACGTCTATCGCGAAATTGCGCGGCGTATCGCGAGCAACGCGTATACGCGCCACGCGAGCACGCTCGGCGAGACGTTGCGCTGAGATTTCGCTGCTCCCGCTCGCGGGAGACAACGGCAGCGTGATGCGCTTCGCCAACAGAACGCTCGCTCGCGCACGCAACGCGGCCTCTTTCGCAAAGCGGTAGAGGCGAGAAACAAGCCAACCCACTGAGTCATGAGCCAAACAGCACCCACCCATCGCGAAGTCGCCAACCGCGGCCTTCTGGTCGTCTCGGTGATGCTTGCGACATTGATGCAGGCACTCGATACGACGATCGCCAACGTCGCGCTGCCGAATATGCAGGGCTCGCTGTCGGCGACGCAGGATCAGATCTCGTGGGTGCTGACTTCGTACATCGTCGCCGCCGCGATCGCGACACCGGCCACAGGCTGGCTCGCATCCGTCATGGGTCGTCGTCGCCTTTTATTGATCGCGATTGCAGGCTTCACCATCGCGTCGGTCTTGTGCGGGATGGCGTCGAGCATTGGCGCGATGGTCGCGTTCCGGCTCCTGCAAGGTTTGTTCGGTGCGGCGCTCGTACCGTTGTCGCAGTCGACGCTGCTCGACGTTTACCCGCGGGAAAAACACGGTGCGGCGATGGCGCTTTGGGGCATGGGCGTCATGGTCGGTCCGATTCTCGGCCCGCCGCTCGGCGGCTGGCTCACCGATGCTTACAGCTGGCATTGGGTGTTCCTTATCAACGTGCCGATCGGCGCTCTCGCGCTCCTCGGCGTCGCGGCGAGCCTTCCGACCGACGAGACGCGCGAGTCTCGCTTCGACTGGCGCGGCTTTGCATTCCTCGCCATCGGCATCGGTGCGCTCCAGCTGTTTCTCGATCGCGGCGAACAGCAGGACTGGTTCGGCTCCGTCGAAATCCAGATCGAGGCTGCGCTCGCATTCCTCGGCTTTTACCTGTACGCCGTCCACTGGAAGATCCGCGAGCACTCGTTCCTCGATCTTGGCCTGTTCAAGGACCGCAATTTCTTGGCGAGCAACGTTTTCATCTTCGTGCTCGGCGTCGTCCTGTTCGCGACGATGGCACTGCTGCCGCCGTTTCTGCAGAACGTGATGAACTATCCGGTGGTGACGACCGGCCTTTTGCTCGCGCCACGCGGTGTCGGCACGCTGATCGCGATGATGCTGGTCGGCCGGCTGATGGCGCGCGGGCTCGACGCGCGTCTTCTCGCCGCGGTCGGCATGGCGCTCACCGTGTATTCGTTGTGGCAGATGATGCACTTCAGTCTCGATGTGCCCGAGCATCTCATCGTGACGACCGGCGTGATTCAGGGCTTGGGCCTCGGTCTCGTCTTTGTGCCGATCTCGACCGTCGCCTATTCGACGCTGCCGACGAGCGCGCGCACGGAGGCCGCCGGCATTTTCAGCTTGATGCGCAACATCGGCTCCAGCGTCGGCATCTCGATCGTGATAACGCTTCTCTCGCGCAACACGCAGGTCAACCATGCCGAAATCGCTGCGCGTCTCACGCCGTTCAACGATAACGCCGCGCAGGTCGCCACGACGCTCGGCACGAACACCGCGTCCGGTC
This sequence comes from Rhodanobacteraceae bacterium, assembly GCA_035996605.1. Lineage (GTDB taxonomy): Bacteria > Pseudomonadota > Gammaproteobacteria > Xanthomonadales > Rhodanobacteraceae > Dokdonella_A. The sequence continues at coordinate 7,202 of DASYJJ010000118.1, read as the reverse complement.
TCGCCGCACTCAACGGCGAAGTCACGCGGCAGGCATCCGCGATCGCGTTCCTCAACGATTTCTGGCTGATGATGGTCATGACCGCGGTCGCGATTCCGCTTCTGCTCTTGATCAGGCCGGTCCGGAGCAGCGCACCGGCTGCAGCGATCGTCGCCGATCACTGATCCGTGTCACCGGATCGCGCGCGCGCGTCGTGTAGCATGCGTGCATGCGCAAACAACGTCAGGTCCCCGGTGTTCAAAGCCCGCATACTTCGCCTCCGGAGAACCCGTGGCGCAGATCGCGCGAGGACGAACCGAGCGATGTTCGCGAGGCACGTCTATACGGTTTGAACGCATGCCTCGCCGCATTCGCGAAGCGACCGGAGGCCTTGCGCAAGGTCTATCTCACCGAAGCGCGCATTCCCGCGCTCAAGCCGGTGCTCGCGTGGTGCGTGAAACATCGCCTTGGTTATCGCGTCGTCGAAGACGGTGATCTCGACAGGTTGACAAGCTCGCGCCACCACGAAGGCGTCTGCTTCGAAATGCTGCGTTCGCCGCCGCTCGATCTCGCGCAACTCCTGGCCCTGCAGTCCGCATCGCCGGCGAGTTCGCTGCTGCTCTGGCTCGACGGAGTCGGCAATCCGCACAATCTTGGCGCATTGCTGCGAAGCGCGGCGCATTTTGGCGCCGGCGGCGTGATCGTTCCGGAACAATCGCAACTCGACGTATCCGGCGCCGCCGCGCGCGTCGCCGAAGGCGCGGCCGAAATAGTGCCGCTCGCTCGTGCACCTGCGATTCCGCGCGCGCGAGACATGCTGCTCGCCGCGGGATATGCGCTTGCGGCCACGGTGCCACGGCGCGGCACGTCGTTGTATGCCGCTCGATTGCCGGCGCGCATCGTGCTTGTGTTCGGCGCAGAAGGCGAAGGCATGAGCGATGCGCTGATCGAGGCTGCGGATCTCAAACTGACGATTCCGGGCAGAGGAACGATCGAAAGTCTCAACGTCGCGGCGAGCGTCGCGGTCGTGCTCGGTGAATATTGGCGTCAGCACGTCGAGGGGAATGCCGCGAATCCGGAGCGGACGTCGCGTTCGTGAACGACGAAGCGCAACCCATCGACGTTTCCGGTCTGACGGCGAGCGCGACACCGCGCGCTGCGACGAGGGCTTCGACGCGATCGGGCGGATATCCGCTGTCGCGTACGATACGCGTGGTCGCGTTCGCGTTTGCGCTATCGCGCGCGCTGATCTTCGGCGTCTGGTTCGGTGTGCTGCAATATCCGACGCCGTCCACGCCCACCGAAGCCAACTGGTGGGAGCCCAAGCTGGTGTTGACCGCGCCGGGTTTCGACGGCGCGTTGGCGGGTCTTGCGGGTGAATACGACGCGGGCTGGTACGCGACGATCGCCGAGCACGGTTACGATCCGGGGCCGTTCGACGCGACTGCGCAACACAACTGGGCATTTTTTCCGTTGCATCCGCTGGTGTGGCGTGCGGCCGCGAGCGTGACGGGCGAATTTCCGCTGACCGGCATCGCGCTCGCGAATTTGCTTTTCTTCGTCGCGCTGATCGTCGTGCATCGGCTTGCGCTTGCGCTCGATTTCGATGTTGCGACCGCCGACCGGTCCGTGCTCGCGCTGGCGCTTTTCCCGGCGAGCTATTTCTTCGCGTTGCCGTGGACCGAATCGCTGTTCCTGTTGCTCAGCGCGTCGTCGTTTCTCGCCGCGCTGCGCGAGCGCTGGTGGATATCGGGCTTGTTCGCGGCGCTTGCGGCGATCACGCGCGTTACCGGATTGTTCCTGTTGCCGGCGCTTGCGATCCTCCTTTGGCGCAGGCGAAAGGAAGTTCCGCGGACTGCGTGGTTTGCACTCGCGCTTGCGCCGATTGCGTTCGCTGCGTTCCTGTTCCATCTCCGCGCGACGACGGGCGACGCGCTCGCGTTCGTGCATATCCAGGGCACGTTCGCGCGGCCAGCGCAGCCGACGTTCGAAGCCGTGGAATGGGCGTTCCGGCGCTGGGATTGGATTATCGAGGGCTGGAACTTCCGCTGGCTCAATGGAGCGGCGATGCTTGCCGGCATCGTGGCCGCGATCTGGCTCGCCTGGACGCGGCGCATCGCCCCGGCGGTTTTCCTTGCGCTGGGTCTTCTCGCGCCGCTCAACACGGCGACCGTGATGTCCGGCGCGCGCTACGCGATCGGATTGTTTCCGTTCGCCATCGCGCTCGGTGCGTGGACCGAGCGCCGATATGTCGAGATCGCGCTATGGACGATCAGCGCGGCGCTGCTTGCGCTGATGTCAGCGCTGTATGCGCAGGGTGTCAACTTCGCCGGAGCCTGACGAGGTCGGGCTTTCCCCGCGGATCATCATCGCAAAATCTGCGACGATTCTCGCCATCAGATGATCACGTGGTTCGACTCGGAAATCATTCCGACTTGTCCTGCGGAAACGCATCCGGCGCTGAGCCGAAATCGCCATCCGCTTGCGCCGCGAGATACGCGACAGTGGCATACACCGCGACGTTCTGGCGCAGCTGCGTGGCATCGATCTTGTCGAGCGTGTCGTTGGCGGTGTGGTGCCAGTCGAAGTAGCGCGTTGCATCCTGATGCAGCGAAACCGCGGCCATGCCGACCGCGTGTACGGCGGAAAGATCCGAACCGCCGCGACCGGGCGCGCTGGCATCGTATTCGACGCCGAGCGGTTTCAGGATTTGCGCGATCTCGCCGACTGCATCGCGCGCGGAAGGTTTCACGCTCGCGGTGATTTGCCAGATGCGGTCCGCACCGAGATCGGACTCGCTGCCGAGCACCGCTGCAGCGATGTCGTTCGCATGCGCAGCGGCGTAGGCCTTGCCGCCGTAGAGTCCGGCTTCTTCGTTGGCGAACGCGACGACGCGGATGCTGCGTCGCGGATGCTGCGGCAATGCCGCGATCAGGTGCGCGGCGCCCACGGCAATCGCGATCCCCGCACCATCGTCGATCGCGCCGGTGCCGGGATCCCACGAATCGAGATGGCCGCCCATGACGAAATATTCGCGCGGTTTCTCGCGGCCTTCGATTTCACCGATGACGTTGGCGCCGGTGTAGTCGCCCTCGGTGCCGCAGTCGAGCGCGAGCGTCATCGTCACCGGCTTGCCGCGCTTGAGCACGTGTTCCAGAAGATCCGCATCGGGATTCGACAGTGCGGCCGCGGGAATCGGATTGACGCCCTTTTCGAAATCCGTGACGCCGGTGTGCGGCAGGCGGTTGTCGTCTGTGCCCGCAGAGCGCAACACGAATGCCGCGGCGCCTTTGCTTGCGGCGAGCGAGGGTCCTTTCGTGCGTACCGGCGAGCCCACGGTGCCATAATCAGTGCCGTTCTTGTTCGCGTGCATGCGTGGCCCTACGTAGACGATCTTGCCGCGCACGCGGTCGTCCGGCGCGGCCTTCAGCGCGTCGAGCGAATCGAATGCCACCACTTCAGCACTGATACCGCCGTTCGGCGTCGCCGGCGAATAGCCAAGCGCTAGGACCGCCAGTTTCTGCGCGAACGGCGCCGTCAATTCGGCATGCTCGCTGCGACGCACCCATTTGGGAAAGGTGACAGGTTCGGTCCAGACCTTGTCGAATCCGAGCGCCTCGAATCGCGCGATGACCCACTCGCGCGCCTTCGCGTCGTTTTCGCTCGCGGCCAGCCGCGGTCCGATTTCGGTAGTCAGGCCCTCGACGAAGTTCCACGCCGTATCGTCGGTAAGCGCGCGGTCCCGCAGATCGGTCGCGGCTTTGAGCGCCGATTCGGGAATTTTCGTCGGCTTATCGGCGGCCTGCGCCGAAAAAGTAGATGCCAGCGCGAGCGCGAGCGACAGCGTGCGAATCATGGCGAACTCCGCATGGGAAACCGCCATCATCGCAAACCCACCGCGCGCGGCGGCGTGCAGAAGGTCATGTCTGTGCCGTCGATGTTGCGGCAGTTGCCAGCAACACGGGCGCACCCACGCCGCGCAACGGTTAGCTGTCGCGCGGCCTAGACAACGCCAAACCCGTGTCGGATCAGGCTTTCGCCCTCATCAGATCGCGGATCTCAGTAAGCAGCACGACATCCGCAGCTGGCGCCGCTGGAGCGCTTTCTTCCTTGCGGATGAGTCTGTTCATGAGCTTGATGACGAGGAAAATCGCGAGCGCGACGATGGCGAACTGGATGATCGTGTTGAAGAACGCGCCGAACTGGAGCGCGACCTCGCCCTTGCCGTCGGGCCCGGCCGCTTTGAGCACCCATTTGTACGCGGAGAAATCGACACCGCCAATGAGCAACCCGATCGGCGGCATGATGATCTGGTCGACCAGCGACGTGACGATCTTGCCGAACGCCGCGCCGATGACCACGCCCACGGCGAGATCCATGACATTGCCGCGCATCGCGAAAGCCTTGAACTCCGAAACCATGCCCATGATTTCCTCCGCAGGATGTCCAGCGTCGTATCGACGGCGCGGCTACTGTACCCGAACCGCGCGGCGCGGCGCGGTGAAAAGATGTGTCGGGACCTTCGATTCGAGCGACTTTACAACGCGCGATTTCGCTTGTGCGCGAGCCTGGCCGCTCGGTCAGACGATACGGCCTTCGAGCGCGGCGACGCCTTCGAGCTCGGCGCGGAAACGGTCCCCGCGAACCAGCGCGGCGACGCCTGCAGGTGTACCGGTGAAGATGAGATCGCCGGCCACCAGCGTCCATAGTTTGGAAAGTTCATGGATGATTTCCGGCACGGTGAACAGCATGTCGGCGATGTCGGCGCGCTGGCGCAGCTCGCCGTTCACCGAGAGCGTCAGTCGCGCGGCCCGGGGATGGCGGATTTCGTCGGCGCGTCGCAGGGCCGAGACCGGCGCGGACTGATCGAATGCCTTCGCCGAATCCCACGGCAGACCCTTGGCCTTCGCAGCCGACTGAAGATCGCGCCGGGTGAGATCGAGTCCAACGCCGTAGGCGAACACGTGCTCGAGCGCGCGCTCGACCGCGATGTTGCGTCCGCCGCTGGCGAGCGCCACCGTCATCTCGACTTCGTGATGGAGATCCGCCGTCGCCATCGGATAGGCGATATCGCCGCCGTCGACAACGATCGCGTCGGCCGGCTTGCAGAAGAACATTGGCTGCGATCGATCGGTGGTCGCGCCCATTTCCTTGGCGTGCTCGGCATAGTTGCGGCCGATGCAGTAGATGCGGTGCACGGGAAAGCGCACGCTGCTGCCAGTCACCGGAATGCTGGCGACGGGCGGCGCATTGAAGACATAAGACATGGGCGGCGGTCCAACCGAGAGAGTGATTCAGAATAGCAGCGCGAGCGTCAGCCTTTGCCAACTCGCCGCTCGCGGCGCCAGACAAGCTTGAGACCCGACCAGACCGCGTCGATGGCGCAGACCTTGATATCGACGAGCCCGAGCGGCAGCGCAATTTTGCGAACGGTGTCCTCGGTGATATCGGTCGGGACGTTGGCGGCTTTTTTTGGCCAGGAAATCCACAGCACGCCTTGCGCAGGCAGTCGCTTCTCGAAAACCGCGAGTTCCTCTGCGAGTGCTTTCGCGGACGTTGCGAATACGTGTGCGAGGTCGAATCCACCGCGTGGCGATGCGAACGTCAGGTCCTTTTCGGCAATGCCAATGAGGTTCGCGTAATTGGGCGGCGCGTTGCGCACGAGAACGCGTGTTGCGGGCGTGATGCCGAGTTTCTGCCAGACGGGCTTGCCCGAATAGCCGATGGGATTGAGCTGTGGCATTGAGTGATTCGACACCAACTGCGGGCGGAGATCAAATATCTCACGCCGCATCCGAGCTCTTCTTCGACCAACGCACGGCGCCGAGGATGCGTTGATAGGAACATGATGCTTACGGCACGTAGCCGATCTTCGCTACGAATGCATCGACTCCACCCCGAGGAAGTTCCTGGAAAACGCCGGGTGTCGAGATATCCGTGGAAGAGGTCATGCCGGTGATATAGATCGTCGTGGCCGCCTTGATGGGACCATCGCCGACCGCGATGCCGAAGCCCGTGTCCTCATCATTTCCACCGAGGAACGTTGAGTACTTCAAAGCGCCTTCCGGCGTTATTTGTGCGACGAAAGCATCGCGTGCTCCTTTCAAGACGGGCTGCGTCGCGAGTCGAAGCGGAAAATCCAGCGATGTCGTGGCCCCTGTCACGTAGGCATGACCGTTGGCATCCACTGCGATGCCATGGCTGCGGTCCGATTCTCCGCCGCCGAGGTAGGACGAATAGCCGATGACCGCGGTTGCGCCGCCTGGGTCGATTGCAAGTTTGAGCACGAAGGCGTCGTCGTCACCATGTGAATTTGCTTGAAAAGCATTCACGGTCGGAAAATCGGTCGATGCGGTGAAGCCCGTTGCGTAGAGAGCACCGGACGAGTCGACTGCGATCGCGGCGCCTTCGTCGTCGTCGGAGCCGCCGAGGAAGGTCGAATAGTCCAGCCAGCCGCTCGATGTAAATCGGGCAACGAACGCATCCGTGGCGCCTTTGTAAGCGGAAAGTTGGAAACCGGTCGTCGGCAGGTTGGCCGATCGGGTGAAACCCGTGATCGACGCCCGGCCATGGCTGTCAACGGCGATTCCGTTGGCTTGGTCCTTGTCGTTTCCGCCGAAATACGTCGAATACAGGAGCGACGAGCCATTGATGTTGACCTTCGATACAAAAGCATCCCAACCAGCGAAACATCCGCCGGCCGCACCGTTCAGAGATACTTGAAAAGCAGCCATCGCTGGAAAATCCGTCGAACAGGTATAACCGGCGACGTAAGCATTGCCGATTGCGTCGACGGCGATCGCGTTCGCGGTGTCGAGATCCGATCCGCCCAGATACGTTGAATATTGCAGGGCACCGCTCGGACCGAGCTTGGTTACGAACGCATCGTACGCCACGCCTTTCAAACTCGACTGCAGCGCGCCGGGGCTGACGGGGAAGTTCGTGGATGCGGTATATCCGGTGATGTAAACATCGCCGGCGTTGTCCGTGGCAATGCCGGATGCGACATCGAGGTCGCTGCCGCCAAGATACGTTGAATAGATCAGTGCGGTTCCCGAGGCATTGAGCTTGCTGACGAAAATATCGGCGGTTCCATGATTTGCCGGTTGCGCCGCATTGGCCGTCGGAAAATTGAGCGAGCGCGTGAAACCGGTGACATACGCGTTACCCGAGTTGTCGACCGCGATGCCAAGACCTTTTTCCGAGTCCGTTCCGCTCAAATA
>DASYJJ010000117.1:0-4729 GCA_035996605.1 Rhodanobacteraceae bacterium | reverse complement strand
GCGTCGGGATGTCGCATCGCGTGAAGCATTATCCCTCGCAGCTCTCGGGTGGTCAACAGCAGCGCGTTGCGGTGGCCCGCGCGCTCGCGGGCGATCCCTCCATCCTCCTCGCGGACGAGCCCACCGGAAACCTGGACTCTCAAAATGGCGAGCAGGTAATGGACCTGCTGCGCGAACTGCATCGGGGCGGCGCAACCATTTGCATGGTCACGCACGATCCGCGTTATGCCGATTTTGCAGATCGCAAGATTTTCATGTTCGACGGCCGGGTCGTCGACGAAGAAACGATGCACCGCCTGCGTCATGAGGAAGATCAGCGCCTGCTGCGTCCGCGCAGCGAGCCGACGACGCCATGAATGCGTGGCCCGACAGGCAGCGCCGAAGAGGAATCAGGTCGAACGCTGTCCTTGGCACGAGGTTGTTTCGACCGGAAGCATCTCCGTTCCTCGATAGTCTTGCGGACCTTTCACGATGAGCTTCTTGCAGGATTTTCGTTTCGCTCTCCGCAGTCTCTACGCGCGTTCGGGCACGGCCGCGTTTGCCGTGCTGATCCTCGCGACCGGCATGGCCGCCGCAATCGCGATCTCCTGCGTTATCGATGCGGTCCTGCTCCGCGCATTGCCCTACCCGCGCGCCGACGAGCTCGTGCAATTGAGGGAAGTCGCATCCGACGGGCACTCGATGGCGCTCGCTCAGGCGAATTATGACGATCTCGTCGCGACACTCGACTCGTTTTCGTCGAGCGCCTTCCACAACTCGTTCCCCGGCACGATCCGGAGCGGCGACAACACCATCCGCGCGAACATCGACACGAGCGGCGGCGATTTCTTCGGCACGCTCGGCGTCTCGCCGCAGCTCGGACGCGCTTTCGGCAAGGACGAACGCGAAAAGGTCGTCGTCATCGGGGACGCGTTCTGGCGCGGCCTTCTCGCCGCACGCAGTGACGTGATCGGAAGTCGAATCGAAATCGAAGGCGAGACGTTCACCGTCATCGGCGTCATGCCGCGCGGTTTCGTGTTTCCCGCGGGTGTGGGGGTGTGGCGACCCTATCTCGATCCGCCATACACCTCGCGATCCGCGCACAACTGGGACGCCGTCGCCCGCTTGCGCGCGCCATCGGATCTCGGCCAGACACGACTCGCAGCGAATACGCTGGCCGCTCGGCTGAAGCTGCGCTTTGGCGACGACGTCGATGCGGTCGCGTTCGATGTGACGCCGCTTGGCAATGCGATTGCCGGTCCGGCTCGCAATGCGCTGCTTCTGCTCGCGGCCGGAACTGCGTTCCTGCTGCTGATCGCGATCATCAACGCGACCAATCTTCTGCTCGCACTCAACGGTTCGCGCACGCGTGAGCTCGCCGTCCGCGCCGCGCTCGGCGCCAGCGGTGCGCGCCTGGCGCGGCAAATCCTGCTCGAGAGTCTCCTCATCGCATTCTCGGCGACCGCGCTCGCGCTCGGAGCGGCTGCGCTTGCGATCCGGTTTGCGGTGCAGGCCGCCGGCGACGCATTGCCGCGCGCGGACGAAATCCATCTCGGCGGCGGCATCGTCGCGACAAGCCTTCTCGCTGCCATCGCAATCGCCGTGATCGCCGCGGCTTCGGTTCTTCTCAACGCGCGTCGTCGCGATCCAGTCGGCGAGTTGCGGGAAAGCAGTCGCGGCCTTTCAGCCGGACGAAGCCACCTGCGCACGCGCAGCGTCCTTCTTGTCGGACAGACTGCGCTGACGACCGTATTGCTCGTCGGCGCGGCGCTGCTCGCACGGAGTTTCCTCGCGCTGCTCGCGGTCGATCCGGGCTTCAACGCCGACGGCGCGGTCAGCGTGCAGGTTTCGCAACCATGGACGCGCGATGCGGCGGTCGCCGCGGCGACGGTGCGTCGCTATGAAGAAATCATGAGCGACTTTGCTCGGCTACCCGGCGTCGATGCCGTCGGCGGCGCCAGCGCGCTGCCGCTCGCGGTGAGCTCGGCGGACGGCGCGTTCTGGGACGGCAGCGTCACTGATATCCAGCACGCGCCGAAACCGATCGGCTATGCGGAGTTCCGGGTTGCGAGCAGCGCGTATTTCAAGGCGGCCGGCATTCCGCTGCTGCACGGCCGCGTGTTCGACGATCGCGATCGCGCCGACGGCACTCATGTCGCGTTGATCAGCGCCGCGGCCGCGCGCGCGAGCTGGGGTGACCGCGACCCGATCGGCCAACGCATTCAGATGGGCAACATGGACGGCGACTTGAGGACGCTTACGATCGTAGGCGTCGTCGGCGACGTGCACGAGCGGCGACTCGATCGCGCACCGCTCGGTTCGGTGTATGTCGACGTCGCACAACGTCCGGCCGGAGCCGCCGATTTCAACATCGTGGTTCGCGCGAGCGTGCCGACGAACGCGCTCGTCGATGAGCTCCGCGAAGTCCTGAAGCGCGCTGCGACCGGCATTCCCTACACCGTGCGTCCGCTTGCGGCCGTGCGCGCCGATGCACTCGCCGCGCGGCGGCTCAGTCTGATCCTGCTGGGCGCGTTTGCGGCGATAGCGTTCGTGCTTGCAGTCGGAGGTCTCTACGGGCTCATGGCGTTCACGGTCGGTCAGCGCGAACACGAATTTGCCGTGCGGCAGGCGCTCGGTTCAACGCGCCGCCGCATCGCGCAGCTCGTGCTCGGCAATGGTCTTGCGATTGGCTGCAGCGGCATCGTGATCGGGCTCGCGCTCGCGCTCGCCGGTGCACGTGCTGCCGGCAGTGTTCTTTACGGCGTGCCAGCCGGCGATCCAGTCACGCTTGGCGGCGTCAGCCTGCTGCTGCTCGGCACGCTGCTGCTTGCGTGTCTCTTACCCGCGCGCCGCGCCTGTGCCGTGGCGCCACGAGAAGCGCTCAGCTGAGGACGCTGGTATGCACTGCCGCAACCATTCATCCCGATACGACGATCGCAGATCTTCGCGTTCGGCGCCGATCGTTGTGGAGTAGCCCATGTTCGATACGCTTCTTTTTGACGCACGCTACGCACTGCGCACGCTCGCTGCACGTCCTGGCTTCACCGCGACGGTGCTGCTGACGCTGGCCTTGGCGATCGGAGTCAACACGCTCGTATTCAGCTTGATCGATGGCATCTATCTCAAGGCGCTGCCGTACCGCGACGATGCTGCGCTGATCGATCTCAGCAACAACTACGCGAAGTCGGGTCCGCAGCGCGCCGGCGTTTCCATTCCGGACTATATCGATCGCCGTTCGGGCGTACCGGCGCTGACCGACAGCGCGCTCTATACCGAGGCGAGCGTCAACCTCGCACTCGATGGCGCGCCCGAAAGACTGCGCGGCATGCGCGTGACGCCTTCGTTGTTCTCGACGCTCGGCGTCGGTCCGTCGCTCGGCCGCACGTTCACGGACGATGAGGCCGAGGTCGGCAACGACAAGGTCGTTGTGCTCAGTCAAGCACTCTGGCGCGGCGCATTCAATGGCGATCCCGCCGTGATCGGTCGCACCATCCGTCTCAACGACGAGAACCACCGCGTGATTGGCGTGATGCCGGACGGCTTCATGTTTCCCGATCGCGATGTGCAGCTTTACCTTCCCTTCGCATTCACCCAGGCACAGAAGGACGATCGCCAGCGCGGCCAGGAGTTTTCCGATAGCGTGGCGCGACTAGCGCCGGGCGCCGATGCCGCCCAAGTCAAGGCGCAATGCGACGCCATCATCGCGCGCAATGCCGAGCGCATCGGCGCGACGGACGCCGACGGTGCTGGTTTCCGCGCTTACATACAATCGTCGGGTTTCACCGTCGCCGTGCAGCCCCTGCGCACGTTGATGGCGGGGGATCACGCCGGCGTGCTGTTCCTGCTCCAGGGCGCGGTGACGCTGGTCCTGCTTATCGCGTGCGCGAACATCGCCAACCTTTTGCTGACACGGCTCTCGTCGAGACAGAAGGAACTCTCGGTGCGCACCGCGCTCGGCGCTGGACGCGCGCGCATCGCGCGACAGCTTCTCATCGAGGCGCTGCTGCTCGCACTCGGCGGTGGCGCAGCCGGGCTTGTCGTCGCGTTCGCCAGCGCGCACCTCGTCACCGGCTCGGGCCTGCTGCCCGACTGGATCACGATCACACCCGACGCGCGCGTGCTCGGCTTCGCGTTCGCTGTTTCGCTGCTGGCAGGATTGCTGTTCGGCCTCTTTCCGACGCTGTCGACGGCGGTGTTCAATCCGCAACAGGCGTTGCGCGAAGCCGGCCGCCTCGGCGGCGGCGGACGCGGCGCGAGGCGCACACGCAATGCGCTGGTGATCGTGCAGCTCGCTCTCGCCGTCGCACTGCTTGCCGGTTCGGGCCTCCTGCTGCGCAGCTTCGCCAAAGTGCTCGACGAGAATCCCGGCTTTCAAAGCAGCGGTGTTCTCACCGCCGGGATCACCCTGCCCGCGATGAAATATGCGGACAAGGCGGCGAAGGCGCGCGCGTTTGCCCGCGTGCTCGACGACGTACGCAAACTGCCCGGCGTCACCGCCGCCGGCGTCGTCGACGGCATGCCGTTCACCGGCTATGCGGGGGAAAGCTTCACGATCGAAGGACGGCCGCCCGTCGGCCAGCCGCCGCACGGACACGTGCTCAGCGTCGACGAGGACTATTTCAAAGTGATGGGGATTCCGCTGCTGAGCGGACGTGTATTCTCGCGCGCCGACTGGGATACCGCCGCGCAGGTCGTCGTCATCGACGAGATGTTCGCGCACAAGCACTTTCCTGCCGGGGATGCGGTCGGC
>DASYJJ010000116.1:0-3132 GCA_035996605.1 Rhodanobacteraceae bacterium | reverse complement strand
GGTCACGGTGGTCGTCTCCGGCGCGAACTCGCAGCAGACGGTCGCGTTCATGGGCTTCGGCTCCGGCGTGCCGTTCTCTTACGTCGGTCGCAATATCGGCGAGGACGCGGTCGTCGCGTTCTCGACGATCGACGATGCGACCGTCACGTCGAATCAGGTTCCGGTGGTCTGGACCGGCGGCCTGCACACCACATACCTGACGCTCAACGGAAGTCCGACATCCGGCAACAGCGGCGGAACGGTCAGCGTCACGGCGACTCTGCTCGATCGTTCGGTCGATCCCGCACTGGCGGTTTCGGGAGCGGAGATCACGTTCACGGTCGGCACGGTGTCGTGCAACGGCACGACGGATTCGAGCGGTGTCGCGACGTGCGTTCTCACGCTCGGCGCGCCTGCGGTGCTGACGTTGAACGCCAATTACGCCGGCAGTTCGGCATTGTTGCCGGCGAGCGCGACGCAGGCGTTTCACATACTCGACGATCGGATATTCGCCGACGGATTCGACGGCGGATGAAGTCGGCGAGGACTCGCGCGCGAGGCGAGATTCAGAGCGTTGCGGCGGAGCGTCGTCGGGTCCGCTGCGGCGCCGGAAACGCTGAGCGCGCCGGCTCGATGCGGCCTGCTTCGAGCGGATCGTAGCCCGGCAAGTGCGCGACCTGAGCGCGGAAATCCGCGTCGTGCAGCGCAGAGATGAACTGCTGCATGTTCGGCTCGGCGAGAAAATCGTTGCGACACAGAAAGAAATAACGCTCGCTGACCAGCGGCAGGAAGTCGAGACCGAATCGCCGCGCCGGCACTTCAAGGCCGAACCCCGCATCCGCCATGCCACTGCCGACGTACGCGGCAACGGCGGCGTGCGTGTATTCGAGAATTTCGTAGCCTTCGATGCGGCGCGTGTCGACGCTGGCGCGAGAAAGCAGAAGATCGAACAAAAGGCGCGTGCCGGAGCCTGTCTGACGGTTGACGAAGCGCAGGCCTTCGCGCGTGAGATCGGTCACGCCGCGAACGTGCTTGGGATTTCCCGGCGCGACGATGAGACCTTGCCGGCGCGTCGCCAGTTGAATCAGCGTCCAGTCGTTCTGCACGCGCGGCGCGTAGTGCGCGGCAATTTCGGCATCGAGATCGCCGATCGGGAGATGCAGTCCGACCACGTCGCACTGGCGGTCGATGAATGCGGTGAGTGCTTCGTCCGAATCGCGGTATTTGAGATCGATTGGGATCTGGCGACCCGCAAGAAACTGACGCAGCGTCTCGACCGCGAAGCCGTGCGTTGCATGCACGCGCAGCACCGGCTGGATTACCGACAGCGCGCGCTCGATTTCCGATTCGACTTCCGAGGCGAGGCTGTCGAGCAGCGGCGTGAGTCGTGCGGCGATGCGCTGATCGGCCCACGCGAGCCGCTCGCCGAGCGCGGTGAGCTTGGCGCCGCGGCCGCGCTGACTTGTGACCAGCGGATGGCCGAACGCGCGCTCGCCGTCGCGAAGCAAACCCCACGCGTAGCGATAGGTCAGTCCGGCGATCCGGCAGGCGGCCGCAAGCGTACCGGTCTGCTGGATACCCACCAGGAGTGGGGTGAGGCGGGGCACCAGCGGCGCTCCGTCCTGCCGGCGCAGCTGCCAATGGGCATCGATCGCGACCTTGAACATGAGATTCCTAACCGTTTCGAAAATGGCTGCCAAAAGCCTATTGTCGATGCCGGTGCCGTGGTGCACAGTCACCGCAAAGCCGAAGGTGGTCGATTTGTAATAGGCTGCGTGTAGCCTATACGTCCAGCCATCCCGAATACAAGCCCCCGGAGGGGACCATGAGCGGCACGCTGGATATCAGCGTCAGTCCATCGGCAGGAGCGTCGACGGGACTTCTCGCCAAGGAACGCACGATCGCATCGGCGGGATTCAAACGCTGGCTGGTTCCTCCGGCCGCGCTTTGCATTCACCTTTGCATCGGCATGGCTTACGGATTCAGCGTTTTCTGGCTGCCGCTTTCCAAGGCCATCGGCATCGACAAGCCGGTCGCATGTGCGGCGGGCACGAACTGGATCGGCGAGCTTTTCACTTCGACCTGCGACTGGTCGGTGAGCATGCTCAGCATCACCTTCACGCTCTTCATCGTCGTGCTCGGACTTTCGGCCGCGCTCTGGGGCGGCTGGCTCGAGCGCGTCGGTCCGCGCAAGGCCGGGTTCGTCGCGGCGCTGTGCTGGGGCGGCGGATTCCTGATCGGCGCGTTCGGAATCTATGTGCATCAGTTGTGGCTGATCTGGCTCGGCACCGGAATCCTCGGCGGCATCGGCCTGGGGCTCGGCTACATCTCGCCGGTTTCCACATTGATCAAATGGTTTCCGGACCGCCGCGGCATGGCGACCGGAATGGCGATCATGGGGTTCGGTGGCGGCGCGATGATCGGCTCGCCGCTCGCCGACCTGCTGATGCGCAAGTTCGCGACGCCGACATCGGTCGGCGTGTGGCAAACGTTCTTCGTGATGGGTTTGATCTATCTCATCGTCATGATGATCGGCGCGTTCGGCTATCGGCTGCCGCCGACCGGCTGGTCGCCCGCCGGATGGACATCGCCGGCGACTGCCGCAAAGAACGCGATGATCACGCAGCGCAACGTGCATCTGGAACAGGCGTGGAAAACGCCGCAGTTCTGGCTGATCTGGGGCGTGCTCTGCCTCAACGTCAGCGCCGGCATCGGCGTGCTGGCGATGGCATCGCCGATGCTGCAGGAAGTGTTCGGCGGAAAACTCATCGGACTCGATCTTGGTTTCGGCGATCTTTCCGCGGACCAGAAAAAACAGATTGCGACCATCGCGGCCGGATTCACCGGCTTGCTCAGCCTCTTCAATATTCTCGGGCGTTTCTTCTGGGCATCGCTCTCAGACTACATCGGCCGCAAGAACACCTATTTCGTGTTCTTCGTGCTCGGCATGATCCTTTACGCATCGGCGCCGAGCCTGGGACACGCGGGTCAGGTGCTGCTCTTCGTTGCGGCGTTCTGCATCATCCTGACCATGTACGGCGGAGGTTTCGCGACGGTGCCCGCCTATCTCGCCGACATGTTCGGCACGCAGATGGTTGGCGCGATTCACGGCCGCCTGCTGACCGCGTGGTCGACCGCCGGCATCATCGGCCC
>DASYJJ010000115.1:0-2512 GCA_035996605.1 Rhodanobacteraceae bacterium | reverse complement strand
GCCATGTGCACGACACGGCGGCGAACGCGATCAGCGCCAACGACGACGGCAATGTGTACGCGAGGCTGACGTTTTTCCACAACGAGATCGATCACACCGGCGATACCGGCGAGGGTTTCTACCTGGGCTGCAACAACGACGCGTGCCGAATTCACGATTCCCTTGTCGCCAACAACTACATCCACGATCTGAACGGATCGAGCGTGACGCAAGGCGACGGCATCGAGATCAAGGCCGGCAGCTACGCCAACATCGTGCGCGACAACGTGATCCACGACACCGGCTATCCCGGCATCACGCTTTATCACGTCAATGGCAACGGCGCACCCAACGTCATCGAACGCAACCTCGTCTGGAACAGCGGCGACAACGGCATTCAGGTGACTGCGGACGCGATCGTGCGCAACAACATCGTATTGAGCGCCGCCGCCGAAGGCATCGGCATTCACGCATCGCAGGGCGGCAGCGTCGGCAATCTCGTCATCGTCAACAATACCGTGCTGAAGGCGAGCGGCGATGCACTGCACATCAGCGATGTCGCCGGCGCGGTGCTGGTCGCGAACAACGCGCTCTACGCCGCGAACGGCAACGCCGTGTTTGCCGGCGGAGCGACGAGTTTCGTCACGCTCGTTGCCAACATCGGCACGGGGTCGCTGAGCGGCGTTTCCGGCGGATTCGACGCGAGCGGCGACATCGCGACGGACTTCAGCAACGCGAATTTCTCCGGTGCGCCGCCGCAGGATCTCGTTCCGTCCAGCGGCCGCCTCGTCGGCAGCGCCGACGCTGCGACGATCGTCGCGGACGATTTCAACGCTGTCCTGCGTTTTCCGGATCTCGATGTCGGCGCGTATCGCAACAATCCCGCCGGTAACCAGGGCTGGCTGCTGCAGGCCGGATTCAAGCAGTTTCCGGACGAGATTTTCGCGGACGGATTCGACCGCGGCGCATCGCCTCAGCTGGAGCGCTGACGATTCTTGATCGGGCGTACCGCCCTCTTTCGCGCGGGCAGTTTCAACCACTTCACGACATCCAGGTCGGGCGCGATTCCGTCAAGTGCATCGCGTCCGCGCCGTGCGCGTGCGCGCCAACCCGGGCCGCGCGCGATCAGGTCTTTCCACGCTTCGCTCACGTCCCAATCAGACGACGCACGGTAGTAAGAAAGGAGTGCCGCGCTCTGGCGCAGATCCTTGTTTGCCTTGAGCCGTCGCGCCGCGCTGCGCTCGGCGAAGACCAACAGCTTGTGCAAAGCGTAGCGCGCAGGATGCGGAACATTCACGATGACCGCTCCCTCGGCGCAGAACAATGCGGCCTGTTGCACGTCCTGCAACAGGTACTCCATGAACTTCAGCGGTTGCAGCATTACCTTGAGCTGCGGATGTGCGTAGGGCTCCTCCGCGCCGCGATGCAGCGGCGTCAGGAAGTCGAGCTGGAAATCCGGATCGCGTGGGCTCGCGTAACTGGCGCCCACGCGGCCGGCCACGCTCAAGGCAGGTAGAAATCCCATCTGCAGCGATTCGATGGCCGCATGCGCATCGACGTGCAGGTTGCCCGGCAAGGCGATCGCCATCTGCTTGCCCGCATGCGCGAAATCGACATCCTGCGTACGCGACGCATCGCCCCACCGCAGGCCCAGCATGTTGCCGTAGGCGAGGAACGCGTGCGTGCCGACAAGCACGCCGCCTGCGTTGAAGAAGCCGTAGTCGGTGAGACGCCGAATGACGCGAAAATGCGGAAGCAGGATCGGTTCGCAGCCATACGCGATCGCGGCGTTCACCAACCGCTGGATTCCCTGCTCCGTCCCTTTTCCGCCATGCTGCTCTACCAGCGCTCGTACGCGCGGATTGTCTGGGCCGACGTAGATCTGTTGCAGGTGGCCGGAAACATCGGTGTGCTGGAAATACCAGTAGATGTTGCCCTTGACCTTCTTGCTCGCGAAAGAGCCGCGCAGACTTGCGACCGAGCGTGCAAACTCGGCGCTCTGCGCCGCGTCGAAGAGTTGCGCATAGCCGGTCTGAGCGGACAGCGAAAGCGTTTGGTATTGGGTCATACGACGGTTATACTAGATTTAACATCGACTTAGTATAACACAGAACGTTATACTAGATCAACATCCGACCTAGTATAACCGACGCCGCTATAGCAGCACCGGCCGATCCGGCAGCTCGTCCCGATTGCGTTGCCCGTTGCTAGGGAAATGCCGGACCAGGATCTCGGTGATCGCGGCGACGCCAGCGATCGCGCCTTTTTCATAATTGCCTTCAGCGAAGTCGCGCTGCATCAGGGCGACGACGGAGCTCCATTCCGCTTCGTCGACTTTGGCCGCGATGCCGCGATCGGCGACGATTTCGATCGCGTGATCGGCGAGCAGGATGTAGACCAGCACGCCGGTGTTGTGCTCGGTGTTCCACACGTGCAGCCGCGCGAATGCTTCGTGCGCTCGCTCGCGCGGTTGCCTGCGCGCCAGGACCTCGGCCAAGGGCAAGCCGCCTTCGACCGCAAAGCAGATTTCACC
>DASYJJ010000114.1:0-6686 GCA_035996605.1 Rhodanobacteraceae bacterium | reverse complement strand
GCCTGCTTGCGCTGGGGAGAACATCCCCGACGGCAGCCGCTGCGTCGGGAATGCGGGCTCGATGGCGCTACTGCACGGTCAGAGTCACCGGAACAGGAAGGCGCCTGTTGGTCAGGTCGTTGTTGTTGATGCAGATGTCGGCCGAATAGTCGCCTTGAGTGAGATTGGTCGCATCGAACGTCACCGTGATCGGCGTCGTCGCGCCGGGAACGGTCGAGCCGCGCGCGCTGCTGTACGAAAGCCACGGCACGCTTTCCGGATACGCGCAGATTCCGGTCAGGCGGGCAATGCCAAGCGCGGAATACTGCGTGCCGGTCGGATCCGGACTGATCGGCGAGATGAGCGTGCCCGCTCCGGTATCGGTGTCGAGCGTGTACATCTCGGCAGCGCCGGTGCCGTTGTCGATGGCGGCGAAATACAAGGTATTCGTGGTGTCGTCGAAGTCGAGTCCTTCGGCGAAATTCGCGTCGAATCCAATCGAGCCGAGCGTCTGCGCTTCGCCTGTTGTCTTGTCGATCGCAACGAGCGTATCGGTGACGATCTCGACGCCGAACATGAGCCCGTCCGCGCGCACCGCGATGTCGACGACCACGGCGCCAGCCACTGGATCGCCAACGCCGGTGATCGGACCGATGAACGTCGTTTCGGCGGTGTCGGGATCGATCGTCGAAAGATAGGTGGTCGGCGTGCGGCCGGCCGACGTGACCGCGAACATCGTGTTCGTGGTCTGATCCCACGCCATGCCGTTCCACGCGTCGGCCTGCGCGCCCGGCGGTGGAACCGCGAGATACACCAGAGTCACGGCGCCGGTCATGGTATCGACTTTGTAGAGATTGAAGCTCAGGAAATCGATCGCGTAGAGCGTGCTGAAATCCTCGCCCTTGAAGTCGCCGGCCAGCAGCGTCAAACCATTCAGCGATGCCACGTCGGTAACCGACGCGGGTGCCGAGGCATCCATGCTGACCAGCTCGGAATTCTGCAATTCAGCGGCAAACGCCGGTACGCCGATCGTCCCCTGCGGGTGCGACCCCGACGATTTGGCCGAGCCAACGCGTGGCCGCGGTCCGATCCGCGTCTGCGCCGGATCGCCGACCGGCAGCGCGAAGCGCGACGTCGGCGGGAAGTGCGCACGCGGATTGACTGCGCCGATATTCCAGGTGAGATCGCGGTTGCCCGTGTTGGCGATCGTCATCGTGTCGGTGGTGGACGCGCCTGCGGCAACGGTCTTGTCGAAGCTCGTCGGATCTACGCCGATCACCGGTGCGCCGACGTCGAGCGTCACCTGCTGCGTTGCCGAATACGTGGTCGGAGTCGTTGGCTGAAACAGGATCGCCGTGCCGGCGCCGACGGACGCCTGATCGAACGAGTATTGCGTCGCATGTGTCGCATCGGAATTGAGCCCGATCGTCGCACTGACGCCGTTGTCGCAGAGATCGTTGCTGCAATCGGTATCGGAGTACTGGAACAGGATGTTGTTGCTGCCTTCGATGAGGATCGCTTCGAAAGTAATCGTGTTGCCGCCTCCGATCACATTGACCGGCAGGTTGTACCACTCGATCACGAAACGGCGGTTCGGCGCGGTGCCGAGCGTCTGAACGAAAACGTTGCCGATGCCGTCGATGTAATCCTGCTGCAGATCTTCCCAGTACGGCAGGATCGCAGGACCGATCATCCGATCCGGCAACACGCGATTGGCCGGACTCAGATAATCGAGGCGGCCATTGATGCCGGTTCCCTGATCGAACAGCATGCCGCCGTTGTTGCTGACAGTGATGTGGTCGGCAGTGTGTCCATAGAACGTGAACGGAAAACCGATGCCCGTCACGATGTAGTCGTCATCGTTGAGCTGAAGGTTCGTTCCGCTGCCGGTGATGTCGACGAACGCGTACTGCAGCGCGTTCGCATCGAACCCGTCCGCGAAAATCGTGTCCGGATTCGTTACGTTGTTCGAGAACACATAGTCCGGACGCTCGTCGTAGGCGGTCCAGGTGGATGTCGGCGACTGCGATGCCATCGCCGTGACGATGCGGTTGTACTGATAGCTCGCGCCGGGCGCGATCGTTACCGCGACATCGGTCAGGATCGGACCGACCACGTCGTCGGCGAGCGTCTGATAAGTAAGGGGAATCGTCGAGTTGTTGGTGGCGACATAGCAGAAATTGATCGAGTCGCCCTGGGTTGCCTGCAGCGTGCCGTCGGTACCGCACGCGCCATCCGACGTGTCGGAGCCGAGGGTGACCGTGAGGCCGATGCCTTGCCCGCCGGTCGATGGCGGCGCCGAAAGAGCGACGGGTGAAAACAGCAGCGGGAGCAACGTCGACACCACCGCACATACGAACTGATTGCGCATCTACACCCTCCAAAGGACTCTCGCGGTCGCGCCGAGTTTCCCACGCGCGCGGGCGGCGGGCATTTGCGTTCGATTCGACTTCGATTTCCGATCGATGACGGCGCCGGCGAGCGCAGCCCCACACGCGCCTCGCGCGTAACGCGATTTTCCTCGGATTCGATGCGCTCGCGTGCAGCGGCGCCGCTGTCCGTCTGCGGACAGATCGAGAGAAACCTACCCGCCGCCGGGCTGGCTCCAGCTGGCCACGCGGCTATCGCGATCGAACACGACGCGGCCGCCGCTGCTGTCCGGATAGAACCAGACGTCGCCGAACACGCCCGTGGTCTTGTCACCCGGTGAGCCGAGCAGACCCGTCACTTGGCTCCAGCTCATGCCGATCTTGAGCAGCGACCAGGTCGCCGGATCTTTCCAGCGCGCGAGCGCGACTGAGCTCGGAACCGCCGGCGTCACGTGGATCATGTGATCCGACGGCGCGGCCGGTGCAGGCGACGTTGCGGCAACCGCCGCCGCTTTTTGTGCATTGGTGACCGCGGTCAGCCGGTTTTCGAGCTGCGCGACGCGCTCCTCGAGTGCCTTGATGCGCGCCTCGACGGCTGGATCCAGCGGCGAATCGGCCCGCACACTCGCGGAAAGCGCCACTACGATCATTGCCGAAACGAGCCAGCCGTTACGTCGCATCATGATCTCCACCGGTTCGGGCGGCGCCAATGCGACGCCCGTTGCCATTCTAGCCGTTAGGGGCGGAACGCGATCAACCTCCGGCAACCGCACGCGGCGCAGTATCGCGCGCGGGCGGCAGTTCGGACCCGCCGAGCCGGGCCTCCTCGTCGATCAGAGGCTGGGTCCAGCGCTCGCCAGCGAGGCGGCGCGCCTGCGCGAAATACGAGCGAGCGAGATTCTCATCGTGCGTCGCCGCGGCAACGCGGGCCATCAGCAGCGCGATCGCAAAATCGTCCTCGGCATACGGTCCGACAACGCTCGCGGTCGCGCGCGCAAGATCGGTGACGCCCGCGTCGAGCTGGAACTGCGCGTACGGCACCGCCGCGTCGCGCAGCACGAGCGGGGTTCCGAACTCACGCGCGAGCGCGAGCGCCTGCTGGTAGTGATCGAGCGCGGCCGACGCATCGCCGCGAAGCGCAGCCCAACGCGCCTGCGCGACGTGCGCGTGCACGCGCGCCGGCGCGCCGGCATTGGCCGGCGTCCACTCACTGGAATCGCCGACCAGCGCCGCGGCCGACTTGAGATCGCCCGCGTCAAGATAGGCATTGAGCAACAACGCGAGAGCTTCGAAGCGCGGATCCGGAGCCGAACTCGCATCGCGATCGCGGCGTACCGCATCGGCGAGATGCACCGCGGACGACGCATCGCCAAGCGCGAGATCGATCGCGGCTTCGTCCAGACGCACATCGACCACCGCGTCCGTCGCCACGTCGGCTGGCGCGCGCTCGCCGAGCTGGGCAAGTTCGGTCTTCGCTTGGGAAAGTGCGCCGGTCTCGATCAGCGCGTTCACATAGGCGATCGCGCCGAACTTGTGCAGCGCCGGATAATCGATCGCACGAATGCGCGGCAGCAGCGCGCGCAGCTTGTCGAGCGCAAGCGCGTGGTGCAGCAGATAGTGATGCGCCTGCGCGATGTTGAGACGCGAACCGAGCTCGGTTTCGTTGAGTCCCGCGGCCGCGCCCATGTCGGCGGCCTGTTCGTACAACATCAACGCGTCGGCCATGCGTCCGCGCGTGGTCGCGATGTAGCCGAGGCCGTCAGTGACGCGCGCCAGCAACAATCGATCGCCGACGGGTTCGAGTTCGAGACGCGCGCGCAGGTAACTTTGCTCGGCTCCGTCGAGATCATTGCGCACGATCTGCGCGATGCCGAGGCCGCGCCAGGCAAGACCGAGACTGCGGCGATCGGCAACGCTGTCGAGTTGGATCGCACGGCGGAAATACGCATCCGCCTCGGCCGGATGACCGCGCGCAAGCTCGCTGTCTCCGAGCGCGCTCCACGCACCCGGCAGCCAGCTCGGCGGCGGATTGATCACTGCCGCGTGATCGACGAGCGGTCGCAGTACATCGATCGCATCCTGCGTCTTGCCGAGCTGGGTCAAGGCTTCGGCTTGAAGCAATACGATCTGCGGTGTCTGCGCGAGCGCTTTGGGCGCCTTTTCGAGCAATGCGAGCGCACGGCCGTTCTGCGCTTCGAGAATCGCAGCTTTCATATGCGCCGCGAGCGCCAGAACTTCGGGCGCCACAGGCTCGCCGGAATCGCCGGCGCCTTCGGGCGCGAGCAACTCGCGCAGGTTGCGTGCGAGACCCGAAGCCGCGGCGACGGCGTCGCCAGCACTTGCGCTGACGATCTGCGCGCTGCCGTCCGCGTTGAATACAGTGGCGTCGATGCGCCAGTCTTCGCCAACACGATTCGCTTCGGAGGCGATCACCACCGCGGCGCCGGTCGCAGCGCGCAACTCGGCGACGCCGGCATTCGCACCCGCATGTGCAACCGCCGCGAGCGCCGTTTCATCCGGTACGACCGCGTGACCGGCGACGCTCGCCAACGCCTGCGCGCTCATCGACATCACGCCAAGCCGCATCCACCCGTCGTCTGCGGCGACGCTGTGCACACGCGTCGGCGTGACGAGAATCAGACCGGGCACGGTATCGCCCGCGACTTGATGCGTCGGCGGCGCCGGCGCTTCGGCAGCCTTCCGCGACCTGATCACAGTTACGCCGCAAACGACGGCGATCGCGACAAGGCCGAGGAGCGTCAGCGCGCCGACTGGAATCCAGCGCCGCCTTCCGCGCACGCCGGTGGTGCTCGCATGCGCTTCGACGGCGATGTCGCGCGAATCAGGACCGACTGATTCGACGACGTCATGGGCGACCGCCGGTGATCGCTCCGTTGCAGGCATTTCCGGGCTCGACGCCTCGACTTCCGTCGTCGGTGCAACCCATTGATACCCGTAACGCGCAACTGTGCGGATGGTGTTCTGCGCGTTGCCGTCGTCGCCGAGTGCGCGCCGAGCCTTGAGCACGGCTTGCGCAAGCGTCGCATCGCCGCCGTCGATACGCCCCCAGACGGCGGACAGAAGCTCGTCACGCCCGACCGCGCGCTGACGGTTCTGCACCAGATAAGCGACGACCTCGAATCCGCGGATGCTGAGCGGCACGTCCTCGCCCGCGCGC
Source organism: Rhodanobacteraceae bacterium (assembly GCA_035996605.1). Classification (GTDB taxonomy): domain Bacteria; phylum Pseudomonadota; class Gammaproteobacteria; order Xanthomonadales; family Rhodanobacteraceae; genus Dokdonella_A. The sequence goes on along the minus strand of DASYJJ010000114.1, from coordinate 1,160 downwards.
AACAGGCGGCGCGCGTGCGGAATCAGTTCGAAATCATTGAAACGAAAGGACGACATGTCGGAGGGAGGCACGGCTGGCCATATAGGATGCCAGAATGCTCCGGGTCGGATGGTGCGTTTGCCGGGCTCAGCTCCACGGGCGGCGCCGCGTCGGTTGCCAGTCAGCTGGCGTGCGGCATGATTCATGTCCATGAACGCAGCCTCGCGCTCCGCGGGAATACAGACTCGACTTCGCCCTCTCGCACTGGTCGCCATGCTCATCGTCGCCGGCTGCGCAACCGGGCCGCAGACGATTTTCACGCCGAAGCCGAACGCCCTGCCGCCTGAAGAGACCGGCAGTTACGAGGCCGTGGCCGGCCGTGAGCCGCAGCTGATCGCTGATCTTCGCGCTGCCCCGGCGCCAGCCGAGCCAGCAATCAGCGACGGGAAAAATATCGGCGCGGACGAAAACCGGCTGCGCGCTCAGAGCCTCATGCACATCGGAACGTCGCGTTTCCCGGCGGGCGATGCGCACGCGCGCGACAAGGCGCTGCGGCAGGGTCAGCGCGTCGGCGCGGACCGCGCGATCGTCTACTCCGATCCGACCGCGAACGAGCTCACGGTTGCCTATTTCGTCCGCTTCAAGCTGCCGTTCGGAGCGACGTTTCGCGATCTTCGCCCGGAGGAAATGAGTGCGATCGGGACCGGCGGCGGCGTCGCGATCGGCGCGGTCGTCAACGATTCCCCGGCATCGCGCGCGAACCTTCTTAGCGGCGATATCGTGCTGAAGTGCGACGGCGAAGCGATCATCGATCGCGCGGATTTCCAGGGTCGTCTGCGCGCGCGCGCCGGACATCCGGTGACGCTTACCATCGTGCGTAACGGCGAAACGCTGCAGCGCATGGTCAAGCTCGGCGCGTTGGTGTCTGGAACCTGACCGAGCCGGCTGACGGAGCCGGCGCTGCAACGTCATCCACGCGTCTCGATGGGAGCCGATACACTTGCGAGCCTGCGCGCACCGTGTCATCGGTTTGCGTACTCGCTCAATCGCAAGAAAATTCCGGTTTGCACCGCATGTCCCGAGAAACGCATCCGCATCCCGCAGCAGCAGCGCCAACATCGACCGCGGCGATGCCGTTCGATCGCACGGCCGGCCTTTCGCCCGGCGCGATACGCCTGTTG
>DASYJJ010000113.1:0-7500 GCA_035996605.1 Rhodanobacteraceae bacterium | reverse complement strand
CGAAGGTCGTGATGGTGAAGAGTTTTCCGAAAGAGTTGCTGGACACGGATCGATCCTTTCCCACCCGTCGTCGCGGCGAAACAACTATCGCCGGGCTTTCGCGACGCTATTGATCGCCTCTGCATGCGCGACGAGATCGTCGCGATCAAGCAAAAACACACCCATCTGCCCGACATTGAACTCGATCCAGTTGAACGGCACCTCGGGCAGCAGATCGCTCAACGCCTTCTCGCTTTCGCCGACTTCGACGATGAGCACGCCTTCATCACTGAGATGCTGCGCCGCCACGGCGAGGATGCGCACCGCGAAGTCGAGTCCGTCGGCTCCTGCGCGCAAACCTAACGCCGGCTCATGGCCGTATTCGGGCGGCAAGGCGGCATATTCCTGTTCGGTCACATACGGCGGGTTGCTGACGATGAGATCGTAGCGCTTGCCGGCAAGACCATCGAACAGGTCGGAACGCAAGGCATGCACGCGATCGGCAACGTCCTGGTATTCGACGTTCTCGCAAGCAAGCGAGAGAGCATCCTCGCTGATGTCGGCGAGATCGACCTGCCAATCCGGATTGTGCACGGCCATCGCGATGCCGATGCAGCCCGATCCGGTACAAAGATCCAGTACTTGCGCGATGTCGCGATCCTCGAGCCACGGCGAAAAACCCTGCTGGATCATCTCGGCGATCGGCGAGCGCGGCACCAGCGCGCGCGCATCGGACTTGAACTCGAGCCCGGCGAACCATGCGGTGCCGGTCAGGTACGCGACCGGTCTGTGCTCGTCGACGCGACGATCGATGAGATCGAGCACGCGCTGTTTTTCCGCGGCGGTCAATCGCGCCTGGCCGTATGCCGGCGATAGATCGTGAGGCAGGTGCAGTGCATGCAGCACCAGGTGCGTCGCCTCGTCGATCGCATTGTCGTAGCTGTGTCCGAAAGCGAGCCCCGCCGCGCCAAAACGACTGGCGCCGTAGCGGATGAAATCGATGATCGTGGCGAGCTCCGTGGTCAAGCGAAAGCTTCGTTGCGAAAGGGCCGCAGAGTATAGGTGCAGCCACGCTTTCATGCGCGGGCTCGCAGATGCGTGTCGACCGACCCACGCCTCGCCGCTTCGCGGCCGACGGCTCGCAACGCGCGCCGCTATAATCTCGCGATGCATTCCACCCGTCGTGCCGGCCGCGTCTCGGCGAACATGCTCATCGTGATCGCTGCCGTCGCGGCCGCGCTCGGGCTGTGGCTCGGCAGTCGCATGTTCATGCCCGCTACGAGGCCACAGCTGGCTGCGGCCGTGCTTTATCCGACGCCGCGCGCCATTCCGGAATTTCACCTCGCACGCGCAGACGGCAACGCCTTGACGCTCGCCGACTGGAAGGGGCGCTGGACCGTCGCGTTTTTCGGCTACACGAACTGCCCGGATGTGTGTCCGACGACGCTCGCGACATTCAAGCAAGTGTGGGCGACTCTGCGCGCCGCCGGCCTCGCGGATCGCCTCAGTTTCGATTTCATCTCCGTCGATCCGGAGCGCGACACGCCGGCGCAGCTCGCGAAATATGTCGGTTACTTCAGCAGGGATTTCGTCGCCGCGACCGGCACAGATGAAGAGCTCACCGCTCTCACGCGTGCGCTCGGACTTGTCTACGCGCGCGCGCCGACCGGCAACGGCGATTACACCGTGGACCACAGCGCATCGGCAATCATCATTGATCCGAACGGACGCGAGGCTGGCCTGTTTCGTCCGCCATTTGTTGCAAAGACCATCGCGGCCGATCTGGAAGCATTGTCGGGCCCCGGCTGATGCGCGCCGCCGTCGCCGCGCAATATCTTTTGCCGCATCGTCTTCTCACGCGCGTTGTGCGCTGGGCGACGCGCTGGACCTTTGCGCCGTGGAAGAATGCGCTGATCCGGAATTTCGCAACACGCTATCGCGTCGATCTTGGCGAAGCCGAAAATCCCGACATCACCGCCTACGAGAATTTCAATGCGTTCTTCACGCGCGCGCTGAAGAGCGGCGCGCGACCGACCGATGCCGATCCCGACGCGGTGCTTTCCCCCGCGGACGGACGGATCAGCCAGGCCGGTCGCATCGATCACGGGCGCATCTTCCAGGCAAAAGGTTTCGACTTCGGCACCGGCGATCTTCTCGGCGACGATGCGCGCGCGGCTGCGTATCACGACGGCAGCTTCATCACCGTCTATCTGTCGCCGCGCGACTATCACCGCGTACACATGCCGCTCGCCGGCGAGCTCATCGAAACCGTGCACGTGCCCGGACGACTCTTCGGCGTGGCTCCGTTCGCGGTTACCGCGATTCCGCATCTCTTCGCGCGCAACGAGCGGCTGGTTTGCCACTTCGACAGTGCGCTCGGTCCGTTCACGGTGGTTCTCGTCGGCGCGATGCTGGTTTCCGGCATTGCGACTGTCTGGGACGGCGTTGCGGTTCCGCCTTACGCCACCACGATCGTGCGCCGCGACTGCCGCGGCCGGGGCATCTGGCTCAAGCGCGGAGCCGAGCTCGGGCGCTTCGAGATGGGTTCGACGGTCATTGTTCTGCTGCCGGTGAAGCTCGGGCACTTCTCGGCGCAGCTCGTAGCTGAACAAACCGTCCGGGTTGGTCAAAAAGTAGGCACGCTGGGCCAGCGAGAGGTAGGATAAGCGCCCGCCGACCTCGCGTCAGAATGTGACGCCGTTCGACGAATTGTGACTAAATGAACAGTCCGTTCACGCGAATCTCTATAAATTTTCGCTTACCGGTCGTTCGACAGCAGAGCCGGTCTCACGTCAGGGGAACCGCCATGCAGCTCGTCACCCGATTGATCGCATTGAGCCGCGCGATGCAGCTGCGCCGGCAGTTCCGCGGTGTCGAAAAAGCGCTCGTCGAGCTTCAGCCGAACGCTCGGCGTCAGCTCGCCGCGATCGCGCTGCGCGAGTTCGCGAATGCATCGAAGAGCGAGTTTCCGCATCTTTATGCGACGCCGCCCGACCTCAAATATCGCGCGTGGGGCAGCGGCACCGAAATCGGTCTCGAAAGGATGCGCTCGGACAGTCTGCAGGTCCGCTTGCGCGGTGTCGCGCTGTGGCTGACCGTTGCTTATCACGAAACGAAGGATTCGCCGTTTGCCGAGCAGCAAGAGCTGCATCGTCAGGTGATGCGCGCGATCCGAGCGCTCAAGGATTCGATCCCCGCGGCAGAGTTGAGTCAGTGGTTCGCCGCAGCCAACGAGGCGCAAGCGGCCTGACCGGCAACCGCCGGCAGCTCGCGCCGTCGGCTTGCCGGTCGCAGATTTGTTGGTCGCGAAGCGATCGGTTGCGAGTCGAACCGACTAGTGTCTCGCGCAGTCGGGAACCTTCAGCGTTTTCCCCGGACTGATCGGATAGTGCGGCCCGCGAATGCCATTCGCCGCGGCAATCTCGCGCACTCCGCTGCAGCCTAACTTGTGGGCGATCGACGATAACGTGTCGCCCTTGCGCACGACGTAACCGCGCGGCCGGATTTCCTGCGCGTGTACGAGACTTCCCGGCGGCGGCGATGGAATCACCGCCGAATGAAGCTCGGCTGCGAGCGTCGCCCACTTTCCCTCGCCGCAATCGCGCGCATATACCGACTCCAGCGGAAACGGCACGGCCAGTTTGGTTCCGGCCGGCTGCTGTTGCTGCGGATCGAGTTGCGGATTGAGATTGCGCAACGTACGGAACCAGCCGCCTTCGGCGTCGCTGTCCTGGCCGAGGCAAATCGTGAGCTCGGCGATCGATGCGGGACGACTCAGCGTGACAGTGCCCGGCTGCGCCGCGACCTTCGGGAATTCCAGGTTGTAGCGTTCCGGATGCATGAAGAGCCATGCGGCGGCAAGCACCATCGGCACGTACTCGCGCGTTTCCTGGGAAACCGCGTAGTAGATCTTCGGATCCCAGAAATTCTCGCCGCCCTTGTTGGCGAGGCGCTGCATGGCACCCTCGCCGCCGTTGTAGGCGCCGATCACGAGCTCGAGCTGATTGTTGAAGACGGCAAGCTGCTCGTTGATATAGGCCGCGTTGGCGCGCGCCGCGAGCTTCGGATCGAAACGCTGATCGAAACCATCGACGGTGCCGAGACCAAACCGCAAACCCGTCGCATACATGAACTGCAGCGGGCCCGACGCGCCCGAACGCGACACCGCGTGAACCTTCCCGCCCGATTCCTTGGCGAGCATTCCGAACAGCAGCGCTTCGGGCAGACCGGCTTTCTGGTATTCCGGCCACATCAGAAACCGCATGTATTCGTAGTTGACGTATGCGGCGACAAGATTCGGCCGGTATTGCGTCAACCATTCGGCGAGCGCGGCCTTGACCGGACCGTTGATCGCGATGATGTCGCTGAGCTCGCGGCCTTTCAGCAACGTCATCGAACGACCGAGCTCGGGCACCGCAGCGACCACCGGCGAGCTCTCGCCGGCCTCCTCCACCGCATCGGGCGTCGCGCCGCTCGTTTCGTCGTCGGACTCCTGATCGGCCTGGCTTCCGGTCGACAAGCGGAGAAGGCGATCGAACGCGGCGACGAAACGCTGCTGCTCGCAGCCACGCGCCTCGCTGCAGCTCGTGGCCGCGGCGCGCATGTCGTCGAGCGCTCCGGTGATTTCGCTTTGTGCCTGATCGGTCTTGCCTTCGCGTGCCAGCGAAAGACCGTTCTCGTAGCGCGTCGAATCCTGATCGAGCCGCACATACAGCGCATTGATGCCCGCGTCGTCGACCTTCGCAGCCGGTGCAGAGCTTTTTTGTGAGGGTGCGCCCGCGCAGCCGGTCAGCGTTGCGAGCGTGGCGATGAGGGCGAATCGGCGAATGAGCGGCATCGAATCCTTCCGGTTGCGAACGGCCAGACGTTACCGTCTGCGATCCGGTCCGGCAACCGTCGCCGCGGTTCGTCGTTACAATCGCGGCGTCCTCGCTGCGAGCCGCGTCCGCGATATGAGCCAGATCCTGATCGGCAAGGGCGATAAGTCCGTTTACCTGCTCACCCAGTACGCCAATCGCCACGGCATGATCGCGGGCGCCACCGGCACCGGCAAATCCGTCTCGCTGACCGTGCTTGCCGAAGGCTTCTCGAAGCTCGGCGTGCCGGTTTTCCTCGCCGACGTCAAAGGCGATCTCGCCGGCCTTGCCGAACCCGGCGTGATGAACGACAAGCTGAAGGCGCGCATCGACAAGCTCGGCATCGACTGGAGCGCAGCGGCGAATCCGGTCGTGTTCTGGGATATCTACGGCAAGGCCGGGCATCCGGTGCGCACGACGATTTCGGAAATGGGGCCGCAGCTTCTGGGCCGGCTGATGGAGCTCGGCGACATCCAGCAAGGCGTGCTCGAAATCGTGTTCAAGGCCGCCGACGACAACGGTCTGCTGCTGCTCGACATCAAGGATCTGCGCGCGCTGCTCAGTTGGGCCGCGGAAAACGCCAAAGATATTTCGCAACACTACGGGCTCGTCTCGCCGACTTCGATCGCGGCGATCCAGCGCGGCGTGCTGTCGCTGGAGCAGGCCGGTGGCGATCAGTTCTTCGGCGAGCCCGCGCTCGATCTCGCCGATTTCATGCGCCAGGATCTTTCCGGCCGCGGCATCGTCAACGTGCTTGCGGCCGATCAGCTGATCCTGAAGCCGAAGCTTTACACGACGTTTCTGCTCTGGATGCTTTCCGAGCTGTTCGAGAAATTGCCCGAGGTCGGCGATCTCGATCAACCCAAGCTGGTGTTCTTCTTCGACGAAGCGCATCTCCTCTTCGACGACGCGCCGCCGGCGCTGCGCCAGCGCGTCGAGCAGGTCGTGCGCCTGATCCGCTCGAAAGGCATCGGCGTTTATTTCTGTTCGCAGAATCCGGATGACGTGCCGGACGTGATCCTCGGCCAGATGGGCAACCGCATCCAGCATGCGCTGCGCGCGTTCACGCCGCGCGATCAGAAAGCCGTGAAGGCGGCCGCCGAAACGTTCGCGCCGAATCCGAAGATCAAGGTCGTCGAAGTGATCACGCAGCTCGGCGTCGGCGAAGCGCTGGTTTCGACACTGCAGGAAGGCGGCGTGCCGATGCCGGTCGAACGCGCGCTGATCACTTCGCCGGGCTGCCGCATCGGCGCGATCACGCCGGACGAGCGCAACGTCGTGCGTGCGCGCTCGCCGGTCGGCGGAAAGTACGATGCGACGGTCGACCGGAAGTCCGCATTCGAAACCCTGAACGCGCGCGCCGGGCAGACTGTTCCGGCGACATCGGGCACGAACCCACCCGCAAGCGGGGGCGACGCGCAGCAAAGCGGCGGTTGGATCGATGTCGCCAAGGACATGGTGTTCGGCACGAGCCGTCGGCAAGGCATGCTCGAAGCGATGGCGAAATCCGCCGCGCGCAACGCCGGCGGACAGCTCGGTCGTTCAATCCTGCGTGGCGTGCTCGGCTCGATCAGCAAACGCTGACGCGATGGCGCCGAACGGGCGCGATCACGGCGCTCTCAATGGATGAAACGTTGAGCACACGCTAGATCCAGCAACAGGGTTCGCGATCGTTGCGCGCATCGGCTGGCCGTATGTCTTGCTCGCCTTCGTCAGCGCAAGCACGAGCGGCGTGCGTTGACGTGCGAGCGTACGCGGCATAGCGTTCCAGGCAGCATCCCTTTGCCCGGCGAGGACCGCTATGAGCCGCTGGCGCCCGCCCGTCGCCGCGTCGACCGCCATGATCACGCCCCAAGGCCATCAACGGCTCAAGGATGAGTTCGATCGCCTGTGGCGCGAGACGCGGCCGGAAGTCGTGCGCGCGTTGTCGGATGCGGCGGCGGAAGGCGATCGTTCCGAAAATGCCGAATACATCTACCGCAAGAAACAGCTTGCGGAGATCGATCGTCGCGTGCGTTACCTGACGACGCGACTTCGGGATCTGCGCGTCGTCGACGGACCGCCGACGGATCCGTCCGCGGTGTACTTCGGAGCGTGGGTGCGCCTTGCATCCGAGGACGGCGAGCTGCACGACTACCGCATCGTCGGTCCGGACGAAACCGATGCGGGACGCGGTTGGATCAGCATCGATTCGCCGCTCGCTCGCGCCGCGCTGCGCGCGCGTGAGGATGCGGAGTTCGAAGTGGAGCTTCCGGCCGGACGCACGCGCTTCGTCATCGTGCAGGTGAGCTACACGACGCTCGCCGAGCGCTGAGCGAAGGCCATCGCGCTGCGTCGTTCCTGCTTCATGCAATACCAGAGGGTGTCTCCAAACGAAAACGGACGGCATGTGCCGTCCGTTTCGTCGACCCGTTGCCGGGTGGATTACTGCTGGATCGGCAGATAGACCTTGAACGTCTGCTGGTCCTCGGCCGCGTCGGGCGCCGATGTCTTCTCGTCCCAGAAACGTCCCTCGCCCATTTCCGCGTACGGATAGCCGTGCGTCTCGGCGTAGGCTTTTTCCATCAGGCGCAGCAGCGGCAACGCGGCCGGACTGCCGGTGTATTCGGTCGCCAGCGCCTTGCCTTGATACCAGAGCGCAGCGCGTACTTTGTCGTCGATGACG
>DASYJJ010000112.1:0-7228 GCA_035996605.1 Rhodanobacteraceae bacterium | reverse complement strand
ACATCGGCTTGTTGAAGATGTCGTGGAACGGCCCTTCCGGAGCAAGACTCACCAGCAGAAGCGCTGCGGCGGCGAATGTTCCGAGGACGCGCACGATTCCGCGCACGGCACGCGGGCGGTCGCGCAGCAGCGCGGGCCGCTCGCCGAAAAACGCGACGAGCAGGAGCAACGGAATCAGGACCACCGCGGTGAGCGTCGCGCCGAGCAAGGACGGATAGCGTGCGATCACGCCGATGGTGTCGCGGTTGACGAAGTATTCGAGATCCGGCGCGAGTACCGGCGTCGTGAGGTAGGTGAACTTGAGCGCGCCGGCGACCTCGATCGCGCCGAAGCCGAGCGCAGCGACCAGCAACGCGAACGCGATGCGCGCGGTCGCGAACAGCACCAGCAGCGCGGTCAAGAGAACCAGCGTCGCAGTGAACCCCTTTTCCGGCCAGGTGTGCTCGGTGAGCGGTCCGAACGCGAGCAGTGCGATGAAAAGCACCAGCGCGAAGATCCGCAGCGCGCGCACGCGGCGCGGCTGCACTTCCATTCGGTTCAACATGCGGCGGTCTTCACCGATTCATCGTGCGGATGCGCCGAGCCGGCGTCAATGCGCAGTGCAGCGCAGTCAAGGCGCGCGATCCTGGTGCCTGGCGCCGATCAAACCGGCGATTGCGGTGGCCGCCGAGCGGCTGGCATCGCGTCGAAGCTCCAGATGCAGATGACGATACTCCGCGAGCAACGGCAACGGCGGGCGGCGATCGCGAAGCGCGGGCAGCAAAGCCTCGGCGAGAGCATCCGGCGTGCACGCGTCCTGCATCAGCTCCGGCACCAGATCACGGCCGGCGAGCACGTTCGGCAGCGAATAACGCTCGGTTTGGAGCATCTTGAAGCCCGTGACGATGCGGTACGTCAACGGTGCGATCCGGTAAGCGACGACCATCGGCCGCTTGGCGAGCATTGCTTCGAGCGCGGCGGTTCCCGAGGCGAGAAGAACCGCATCGGCCGCGATCATGGCGTCATGGGCGTGGCCGTCGAGCAACGTCACGGGATTCGGCATTCGGGATTCGGGATTCGAAGCCGGTGTGTCGTTAGGCGTGCCCGCAGTTTCGAATCCCGAATCCCGAATGCCGAATCCCGCTTTCTTCAACTCCGCTTCGAACACGAGCCGGCACGCCGCGTTCGCCATCGGCGCGAGCACGCGCAGATTCGGCAGTTGCGCCTGAAGGCGCCGTGCGGCGCCGATGAAATCCGCGGCGAGCCGGCGGATTTCGCCGAGTCGGCTGCCCGGCAGCAGCGCGAGCACGGGAACATCGTCAGGCACGTCCAGCGCGGCGCGCGCCGGTGCTTGTACTGGATCGAGCGCGAACGTATCGGCGAGAGGATGTCCGACGAACACGGCATTGACGCCGTGCTGTGCGTAGATGGCCGGCTCGAACGGAAAAAGGCAGAGCACCAGATCGGTGCTGCGGCCGATCTTCCGCGCGCGCTTCGCGCGCCAGGCCCAGATCGATGGACTGACGTAGTGAACGGTGCGAACGCCGGACGCCTTGAGCTTGCGCTCGAGTCCGAAATTGAAATCCGGAGCGTCGACGCCGATGAAGACATCCGGGCGGAACGCGAGTACGCGCCGGCGCACGTCGCGACGCAATGCGAGGAGTCGCGGCAGATGTTTCACGACTTCGGCGAGTCCCATGACAGCCAGTTCGTCCGCGGCGTGCCAGGTTTCGAGGCCGGCCGCTTGCATGCGCGGGCCGCCGACACCTGCAAATGCAGCCTTCGGGAAGCGCTCGCGCAACGCCGCGATAAGTCCGCCGCCAAGAAGATCTCCGGAGGTTTCTCCGGCGACGAGAGCGAAGCGCGGGGAGCCGGGATTGGGAAAGCCGGGATTCGGGATTCGGGATTCGGGATGTGGTGAGGACATGGCGCGAGCGCGGCGTACGGCGTTTAGCGACTTGGCAACACGACGCGGATTTGGCCAAGCGCCTCGTGCGTGGGCACGGCGACATTCCAAACCCCGAATCCCGAATCCCGGCTTTTCCAACCCCGACTCTTCACCGCACGATCGCCCGCTCGCCGCGCTCGATGAAATCGAGCATCGCCGCGACGTCCTCGCTGTCGGCAGCGATCGAAGCGAGCTCGCTGCGCGCTTCAGCGAACGGGCGGTTGCCGAGATAAAGCGTGCGGTAGGCGCGTTTGATCGCGCCGATGCGTGCGGCATCGAAACCGCGGCGCTTGAGGCCTTCGGAGTTTATTCCGCGCGGCCGGCCGTAGTCGGCCGCCATCATCACGAACGGAGGCACATCTCCATTGACGAGGCAGCCCATGCCGATGAATGCGTGCGCACCGATGCGGCAGAACTGATGCACGCCGGAAAAGCCCGAAAGGATGGCGTAATCGCCGATCGTGACATGACCGGCGAGCGTCGCATTGTTGGAAAATATCGTGTGATTGCCGACGATGCAGTCGTGCGCCACGTGCACGTACGCCATGATCCAGTTGTCGTCACCGATGCGGGTCGCGCCGCCGCCGTCGCCCGTGCCGCGATTCAGCGTGACGAACTCGCGGACAAGATTGCGATCGCCGATGATCAGCTCGCTCTTTTCTCCGCCGAACTTCTTGTCCTGCGGAATCGCGCCGATCGAAGCGAACTGGAAGATGCGGTTGTCGCGCCCGATGCGCGTCGCGCCTTCGATGACCACGTGCGGTCCGATCGAAGAGCCCTCGCCGATCTCCACATCCGCGCCGATCACGCTGTAGGCGCCGATGCTGACTCCTGACGCGATCTTCGCCGCCGGGTCGACGATCGCCGTCGGGTGGATCATCAGCCGGCAACCTCGGCGCACAGCATTTCGCATTCGGCGGCGACGTTGCCGTCGACCAGCGCCTGGCACCAGAAGAGACTCATGTTGCGCATCGTGCGTTTGTGCTGAACCTCGAGCATCAGCTGATCGCCGGGCACCACGACGCGGTTGAATCGCGCCTTGTCGACCTTGACCAGATAGAAGACGACCGGCACGTTCGCATCGTGCGGCACCGAAAGCTTGATCAGCACGCCGCACGCCTGTGCCATCGCCTCGATGATCAACACGCCGGGCATCACCGGATGGCCGGGAAAATGGCCCTGAAAGAACGGCTCGTTGATGGTGACGTTCTTGATCGCGGTGAGTCGCTTGCCGAGCTCGAACGCGACGACGCGATCGATCAAGAGGAACGGAAAGCGATGCGGCAGCATCGCGGCGATGCGCTCGACATCGATGGGCAGCTCGACGCCGCTGTGATCCTTGTCGGTCATGATTCGGGTTCCCTCCTGGCGGCGTCGGTGCGCCGCACGAAATCGTCTAGATGCTTGAAGCGCGCCGCGTTGCGGCGCCATTGCCGGTTGCCCTGGATCGGCGTGCCCGACGAGTATTCGCCGGCCTCGCGCAGGGAATGCGTGACCAGGCTCATCGCGGTCACGGTGACGCGATCGGCGATTTCCAGATGTCCCAGTATGCCAGCGCCCCCGCCGATCAGGCAGTAACGGCCGATGCGGGCGCTGCCGGCGACCGCGGAACATCCGGCCATCGCGGTGTGCGCGCCGATGAAAACGTTGTGCGCGATCTGGATCTGGTTGTCGAGGTGAACGTCTTCCTCGATCACAGTATCGCCGAGCGCGCCGCGGTCGATCGTGGTGTTGGCGCCTATCTCGCTGTCGTCGCCGATGACGACGCCGCCGAGCTGCGGCACTTTTTCCCAATGGTCCTTGGCGAATGCGATGCCGAAACCGTCCGCGCCGATGACCGCGCCCGGATGCACGAGCACGCGCTTGCCGAGCGTCACGTCCTGCACCAGCGTGACGCGCGCGACGAGACGCGTCTGCGCACCGAGGCGGCAGCCACGGCCGACGATGCAATGCGGTCCGAGCATCGCGCCTTCGCCGATTTCAGCATCCGCGTCGATCACGCAAAAGGGTCCGATCGATGCCGAGGCGGCGACGCGTGCGCCCGCACCGATCACGGCGCTCGAATGCGCTCCGGCCGGCGCCGCGGGAATGTTTTCGTAAAGCGCGGCGATGCGCGCAAACGCAACATAAGGATCTTCGGCGATCAGCGCTGCGGTCTTGCAGGAATCGACGTCCGCCGCGCGCAGCACGATCGCATCCGCGCCGCTCGTCGCGAGTTGCGCGCGGTAGCGCGGATTGGCGAGAAAGCCAAGCTGCCCGGCAACCGCATTCGCCAGCGTCGCGACGCCGCGGATCGGCGTTGCGGGATCGCCGCGCAATTCGAGACCGAAGCGCACCGCAATGTCACCGAGCGTGTGCGTCGTCATGGCCCGCTGCCGGCAGGCGCGTGGTATTGCCGCTTGAGACGCTCCAGCACCTGATCGGTGACATCGACGCGCGGGCTCGCGAAGACCACCGGACTGGGCACGATCAGATCGAAGCCCTGCGTGCGCGCGAATTCGACGACGGCGTCGTTGATCTCGCGCCAGCTCTTGTCGAGCTCCTGATCGCTGCGCGATTTCAGATCGTTGCGCATGCTATCGCGGTTGCGTTTGATGGAGCGGTCGAGCGCATCGATTTCGCGTTTGAGCGCGTCGGCATCGGCAGTCGCCAATGTTGCTGCGTCGCGTTGTTGACGTTCGCGCAGATCCTGCAGGTGTTTCTCGTCGGCCTTGAGCGCGACATCGCGCGGAGCGAATTCCTTCTCGAGCTTCTGCCTTCCGGCGACGACCTGAGGCGCGTTGTCGAGCAGTCGTTTCATGTCGACGTAGCCAATGCGCGTCGCCGGCGCCGCCTGCGCGGACGCGTGGCTGGACAGCACAAGCGCGAAGACCAGCACCAGAGCGCGAACGATGTCTCGTGCTTGGTCGGGCCCGGTCACGCGTCGCTCTCCTCGGCTAGCCGATTCGTTTCTCTCCGGTCTAGCCTAGAACGTATTGCCGAAGGAGAACTGGATCGTCTCGGTGTCGTCGCCTTTCTCGCTGCGGATCGGCCGCGCGATATTGATGACGATGGGTCCGACCGGCGCACGCCACTGAAACGAAATTCCGGTCGATGCGCGCAGCTCGCTCGCGCTGAACGTGCTGTAGTCCTTGAACACGTTGCCGACGTCGACGAACCAGGAGAGGCGCGTCGAATCGTTGTCTTCCTTGACGAACGGCGTCGGGAAGATGACTTCGCCCGAAGCGACCGTCTTGAATGCGCCGCCGACCGGCAGGCGGCAGTTCGTCTGGGTGGACGGGCAGGTCGCCTCGTTGATGACCGTGAACGGGCCAAGCGTGTTGTCGCGGAATCCGCGCACATCGCTGACGCCGCCTGCGAAGAAGTTCTTGAAGAACGGCAGCCCCGAGAGATCCGCCGGCCGATCCGGCGGCGCCGTCGGCGATGTCGGCGGCGTGCGCCAGGTATCGCCGTATCCGAGCGTGAAATGGCCGTAGAACGTCAGGTTGTGGGTGAGCGGCAGGTACTGGCCATATTTATAGAACAGCGTGTAGTACTCGACCGTCGATCCCGGCAACGCGAAGTCGAGCTGGACCTGCTGCAGCGAGCCGCGCGTCGGGTTCCAGAATTTGTTGCGTGTGTCATGCGACCAGGAGAACAGGGTATCCCACGTATGGAACGTGTGGTGACCGAGGTTGTCGATGTAGTCGATGAATTCCTGCGGCGTGAGGCCGGGCTCGGTGGTGACGCCGGTTTTGCTGACGCCGAGCTGCGCATTGATCGTGTCCGCTTCGGTGATCGGAATCGCAAGGTACGTATCGAATGCGTCGCTGTTGGTCAGGTAGCTCGCGAGGTTGTCCTGGCCGGCGTCGAATTCGGTGTGATGAAGATCGTAGCCGATGCCGATGCCGTCGGTGGTCAGGTACGGCTCGTAGTACGAGAAATCGTAGCGCTTCAGGAACACGCTCTGCTGCGCCGTGACGCCGATGCGATCGCCGGTGCCGAAGAAGTTGTTCTGCGTGACCGCGATGCTGGCGATGAGGCCTTGCACCTGCGAGTAGCCGAGGCCGAACGTGAAGCTGCCGGAGTTTTCTTCCTCGAGGGTGATGACGACATCGACCTGATCTTCGGTGCCCGGCACTTTGGGCGTGTCGATGGTGACGGTCTTGAAGTAGCCCAGGCGCTGCAGGCGGATCTTCGAGCGGTCGATCGCGGCCTGCGAATACCAGGCGCCTTCGAGCTGGCGCATCTCGCGCCGCACGACTTCGTCCTCGGTGTGCACGTTGCCCTTGTAGACGATGTTGCGCACGTACACGCGCTTGCCGGGATTGACGAAGAAGTTGAGCGCGACCTCGCGCTTTTCGCGGTCGATGTTCGGGATCGGCTGCACTTCGGCAAATGCGTAACCGATGTTGGAGAGCACCGCCGAAATCGCATCGGACGACTGCTCGACCTTCTTGCGCGAGAAAAGATCGCCGACCCTGATCTGCAGGAGCTTGCGCAGATCGTCCTCCGGAAGGATCAGCGCACCGGTCAGCTTGATGTCGTTGACCGTGTAGACCTCGCCTTCCTTGATGTTGGCGGTGACGTACATCTTGCGTTTGTCGGGGCTGATCGATACCTGCGTGGAATCGACGTTGAAGTCGACGTAACCGCGGTCCATGTAATACGACGTCAGCTTTTCCAGATCGCCGGACAGCTTTTCGCGCGAGTACTGGTCGTCCTTGGAGTACCAGGAAAGCCAGTTGCTGGTGCTCGATTCGAAACTTCCTGTGACGTCCTTGTCCGGAAACGTCGTGTTGCCGACGACGTTGATGTGCTTGATCGTCGCGGCCTTGCCTTCGGCGACGTTGATCGCGACCTCGACGCGGTTGCGATCGAGATTGACCACGGTTGTTTTCACCGAAACGTTGTACTTGCCGCGGTTGTAGTACTGGCGCGTCAGCTCGTTCTGGATCTCGGCGAGCTTGAGCGGATCGAACGCTTCGCCCTCGGCGAGGCCTATCCCTTTCAGGCCTTTCAAGAGATCCTCGTCCTTCAGATCCTTGTTGCCGCGCAGCGCGATCTTGGAAATCTGCGGGCGTTCCTTGACGGTGACGACCAGGATGTCGCCTTGCCGCGACAGCTGCACGTCGTTGAAGAAGCCGGTCTTGTACAGCGCGCGGATGGCCTGTTCGGCGCGATCGGGCGTCAGCGTGTCGCCTTTCTCGACCGACAGGTACGTAAACACCGTACCCGGCGCGATGCGCGACAGTCCGTCGATGCGGATGTCCGAGATCGTGAAGGTATCGAACGCATGAGCGAGGCTACAGGCGAGTAGGG
>DASYJJ010000111.1:0-2895 GCA_035996605.1 Rhodanobacteraceae bacterium | reverse complement strand
TCTGATTTGTTCATTGCATAACCGTAGCGTTACTAAACTAAATGATTATATACAATGAAGGTACCGGTGGGTCAAGTGGGGCGAACGTCGCACCGAAGGCATTTATTCGCGACGCAGCACTCAAACCCGTACCATGCGCTTGTGCGCTTTTACCTCTGCAAGAGGCGACCGTCATGGCTCACAAGGTCACGTTCAATCTTCCCAAACGCGAGCTCGGCCGTGAAGACGTCGTTTTCGTCGTCGAAAAGGACGAGCGGCGTTTCGGTACGCTGCTGATCTCGAAAGGCGCCGTCGAATGGCGCCCGACGAACAAGCAATATCGGCGCAAGATCAGCTGGGACAAGTTCGATCAGTTGATGCGCGAGATCGGCAACCGCGTCTGACGGCTTGATTCAGACGTTGCAGCGCATTCGAACGCCGATGCTCAGCCCATCGGGCCTCCCATCACCGGCAGGATGACGCCGCTGATGTAGCTCGCACACGGGGGCGCGGCCAGAAATACATGGGCTGGAGAAATTTCCTCGGGTTGTGCCGGACGATGCATGTCGCTCGATTCGCCGAAGTGCCGCACGTCCTTCGCAGATCTGTCGGAGGGATTCAGTGGTGTCCAGACCGGTCCTGGCGCGACGGTGTTCACGCGAATCCCTTTCGGCAGCAAGCTCGACGCGAGCGACTTCGTGAACGCGTGAATCGCGCCTTTGGTGGCCGAATAGTCGAGCAGTCCGGACGCGCCGAAGAGTTCCGTTTCCGAACCTGTATTGACGATCAGATCAACGTGGATCGATAGAGGCTACTCGGCTTGATTGCTGGTCTTCTCCGTGAGGGTTCGAAGGCTCAATTGTTCCGATACCACCTGAATACAGGCTCGGGCACGAGCGGCTCGATCGGAATGGCGAGCTCATCAAAGCAGTCGAGCGCATTGCGGAGCGCACGTTCGAGGGCGCTTGGATTGGGCGAGGGCGTTATGTTGAAGCGTTCGTATTCGATCGCATCGAGCATGCGTGCCGACCAGGCGAAGAGAAGTGCGGCGCGTTCATCGAAGAGGTGGCGCAACCAGTCGCGCAGAGGCGCGTGCAGCGTGAAGCCATCAAGCGCGCAAATCTGTTTGCCCAGCGCAGAAGCATCGGGATACGCGCCGCGATACCACTCGGTGCGTCCTGCGGCGGCGTCCCTAACGACGAGCGGCGCGGGCGAACGGCATTCCGCGAACGCGGTGATGAAGCGCCGCTCGACGCGCCGCGCGTCGCGCACGTGGTCGACGCCGATGAGAAACGCGCGGTCGAGATCGAAGAAGCGGAAGAATCGCGGATGAAACGCCTGCAGCCGCTGCAACGGATCGCGTGAAAAGCCGACCTTCAGAAGATCTTCGTCGCGGCAGGGAATGATGTATACGAACGCGCGGCCGCGACTGGCGAAACGCGGCTCCCGGATTTCGGTTTCGTCACTCACGCGTCCGCACGATTGCGCCGAGGTAGGCAGGCTTCATTTCAGTTTCTGCAGCGCCGGCTCGAGTACGGGCCAGACGTTGTCCAGAACCTTCGGTTCGCCTTCGGCCTTCGGATGCAGGCCGTCGTCCTGCATCAGATTCGGATCCAGCGCGACGCCGGCCAAGAGGAACGGGACGAGTGGCAGATTGAATTCCTGTGCCAAGTCCCGATACATGCTTCTGAGGTCATCGCGATACTGCGGTCCGTAGTTGATCGGGAGCTCGATGCCCGCAAGGACGACCGCCGCGCCGGCAGCATTTGAGGCGCGGATGATTTTCGTAAGGTTTTCGTGGATTTCGGCGATGGGAAGTCCGCGCAGTCCGTCGTTCGCGCCCAACTCGACGACAACCAGCGCGGGCTTGTTGTCGGCGAGAAGGCGAGGCAGTCGAGCGAGTCCACCGGATGTCGTTTCGCCGCTGATGCTGGCGTTCACGACGGGTCGCGGATCCTTCGATTGCGCCAGTCGCGTTTCGAGCAGGTGCACCCAGCCGGACTCCGCCGCGATATGGTGAGCTGCGGAAAGGGAATCGCCGAGCACAAGAATCGGGCGCGTCGCCGCATGAGCGGCGCCGATCGAGAGCAACAGAACGAAAGCTAGGAGACGGCCGATCATCATGAGTTCCGATTCCGAAATCGTGTTGAGTACGCGAGAGGTTAGCAAAACCGTCGAAGGACCCGACGGCAAGCTGACGATTCTCGATGGCGTCAGCCTGGAAGTCGCGCGCGGTGCGAGCCTCGCGATCGTCGGCGCGTCGGGCTCGGGCAAAACTACGTTGCTTGGTATTCTTGCGGGTCTCGATCGACCGAGTGCGGGTTCGGTGAGCCTCGCCGGCCAGCGGCTCGATGCGCTCGACGAGGAAGCCCGCGCGCGCTTGCGCAGGCGCCTCGTAGGATTCGTATTCCAGAGTTTCCATCTGTTACCGGCGCTGAACGCCGAAGAAAACGTGATGCTCCCGCTGGAGCTCGAAGGTCGCAGCGATGCAAGCGCGCGCGCACGCGAAGCACTCGCCGGCGTCGGACTCGATGCGCGTCGACATCACTACCCGCATCAGCTTTCGGGCGGCGAGCAGCAGCGCGTCGCGCTTGCGCGCGCGTTCGTGCACGAACCCGAGCTGCTGTTTGCTGACGAACCGACGGGCAATCTCGATCAGCGCACCGGCGGTGCGGTCAGCGATCTGCTGTTCGCGCTGAATCGCGAGCACGGCACGACGCTCGTGCTCGTCACGCACGACACCGCGCTCGCGGGACGCTGCGAGCGCAGTCTTCGCCTCGCCGATGGTCGCATCGCTACGAACGCGGCCGAAGGCCACAGCCAAACTCCCCGCGCACGCAACGCGGGAGAAGCGGGACCGCTCGAGGAGCGAGGAGCGGGTGAGGCCAAGCCGTGAAAACCCTGACATTTGCAGCG
>DASYJJ010000110.1:0-6764 GCA_035996605.1 Rhodanobacteraceae bacterium | reverse complement strand
GTCAAAGCGATGCTCACGGAGACCGCGATCGAATGCACCTATCACGCACTCCAGATCTTCGGCGGCCATGGCTACATCGTCGAGCACGGCATGGAGCAGTTCGCGCGCGACGCGCGCATCACGACGCTGTACGAGGGAACGACGCAGATCCAGGCACTCGATCTGCTGGGTCGCAAAGTGCTGCAGCTCCAGGGCGCGGGACTCAAACATTTTCTGCTCGAGATCAGCGCGTTCTGCGAAACGCACGCGCCCGACACGGCGCTTGCGGAGTTCATCGGTCCGCTGGCCGTCGCGACCAAACAATGGAGCGATCTCACGATGGGAATCGCGAAGCGCGCAGCGTCGAATCCTGAGGAGATGGGCGCGGCCGCGTACGACTATCTTTTTTATTCGGGATACGTCGCGCTCGCGTACTTCTGGGCGCGGAGTGTTGTCGCGGCTTCGACGAAATCGGACACCGGCTTTCGCGAGAGCAAGTTGTTTGCGGCTCGTTTTTACTATTCGCGCATTCTGCCGCGCATTCACTCGCACGCTGCTGCGATTCTGGCGGGTGCTTCGAGCTTGCTCAACATGCCGGATGCGGCGTTTGGCTGAGTAGCTTTTCTTTCGCCTCTCCCGCTTGCGGGAGAGGCCGCCGCGTATGCGGCGGGTGAGGGAAGGCTCAACGAAGCGGCGGACCAAGATTGCCCTCACCCTACCCTCTCCCGCGAGCGGGAGAGGGGACTGCAGGTGCGGGTGAGAGGTTAGTGCTTATGCCACCGAGCGAAGCGCCGGTCGCGTATGCCGGCCCGCCTGAAGATCGGCCGAATCGAAATCGTCGACCGAAATGAATTCGAACGACGCATCGCGAACGCGCTTGAGCAACGCGCACTCGGCAGCGCTCAGCACGTCCTTCGCTTCGGCATCTGCGAGCTGCGTCGCGTAGTCATAGCCCTTGAGCTCGCCCGCCTTCGACGCCTTCAGGAACTTGCGTTCGACCGGCTCGGCAAGGATCACATCCGGCAACAGCGCATTCATTCGGCCGACCGGATTGTTCGGGTTCGGCGTCTTGTAGATGCCTGCGGTCAGCCGATCGCGCGCTTCGTTCGGCGCAGTCATCAGCGCGGCGACGCGCCGGCCGAGACGATCCGACGGCGGCACTTCGCGGCGGCCGAATGGAAACACCAGGATACGCAGCAACCACGCGACCGGACGAACTGGAAAGTTGCGCAACACGCCATCGAGCGCCATCTGCATGCGCCAGATGCAATCGTGGAACGCCCAGGCAAGCAGCGGCTGATCCGTCGCGGGCCGATCGTTGTCCTCGTAGCGTTTCAGCATTGCGCTCGCGATGTAGAGGTTCGACAGCACATCGCCGAGCCGCGCCGAAAGTTTCTCCTTGAACTTGAGCTTTCCGCCGAGAACGAGCATCGAGGTATCGGCCACCAACGCGAGCGCGGCCGCGTAACGCGAGAGCTTGCGATAGAAGCGTTTCGTATAGGCGTCGCCCGGTGCGCGGCTGATGCGCGCGAACGTGACACCGAGCACGAAGCTGCGCACTGCATTCGAGATCGCAAATCCGATGTGGCCGAACAACGCCGCGTCGAACGCCTTCAGGCGCTGGCGGTAGTCGTCGATGCGCGCGGCCTGCATTTCCTTCAACACGTACGGATGGCAACGGATTGCGCCCTGACCGAAGATCATCAGGCTTCTGGTCATGATGTTCGCGCCTTCGACCGTGATCGCGATCGGCGCGCCCTGCCAGCCGCGGCCGATCCAGTTCGAAGGTCCGAGAATCACGCCCTTGCCGCCGTGGACATCCATCGCATCCTTGGCAATCTCGCGTGCGAGCTCGGTCGCGTGATATTTCGCGATCGCCGATGGCACTGCCGGCTTTTCGCCGCGATCGACAGCCGCCGCGGTCGCTCGCGAAAGCGCGGTGATCGCGTAGGTGTAGCCGCCGATTCGCGCGAGCGCCTCTTCGATGCCTTCGAAACGTCCGATCGGCATGCCGAACTGCTTGCGAATGCGCGCGTACGCGCCCGTCGCGTAAACCGCACTGCGTGCGCCGCCGGCGGTGTTCGACGGCAGCGAGATCGCGCGGCCGACCGAAAGGCATTCGACGAGCATGCGCCAGCCCTGCCCGGCCATGTCCGGTCCGCCGATCAATTGCGCGAGCGGAACGAATACGTCCTTGCCACGCACCGGGCCGTTCTGGAACGGCACATTGAGCGGAAAATGCCGACGGCCGATTTCGAGGCCTTTGGTCTCGCGCGGCAACAGTGCGAGCGAAATGCCGAGATCCTCGACGTCGCCGAGCATCTTTTCCGGATCGTACATGCGGAACGCAAGACCGACGATCGTCGCGACCGGCGCCAGCGTGATGTAGCGCTTGTCGAACGTCAGGCGGACGCCGACCACGTTCGCGCCGTTCCATTCGCCCTTGCAGACGATGCCGTAATCCGGAATCGACGTCGCATCGGAACCAGCGTACGGACCCGTCAGCGCGAAGCACGGCACCTCGCGCCCATCGGCGAGGCGCGGCAAGTAATAATCCTTTTGTTCCTTCGTGCCGTAGTGGACGAGAAGCTCGCCGGGACCGAGCGAATTCGGCACGGCCACGGTCGAAACGAGCGTCGTCGACATGCCGGCCATCTTTTGCAGGACCGCCGAATGCGCGAGAGCGGAAAACCCGAGACCGCCGTATTCCTTCGGAATGATCATGCCGAAGAACTTCTTCTTCTTGAGAAACTCCCAGGTTTCAGGCGTGAGATCCGCGCGCTCGTGCGTGATTTCCCAGTCATTGATCATTGCGCAGAGCTCTTCGACCGGACCGTCGAGAAATGCCTGCTCCTCGACGGATAGCGCCGGCTTGGGCTGTGCGAGCAGCTTAGAGAAGTCCGGCTTGCCGCTGAAGAGTTCGCCTTCGAAACCGACAGTGCCCGCTTCCAGCGCGATCTGCTCGGTGTCGGAAAGCTTCGGCGTGACCTTCTGGAATATCGCCAGCAGCGGCGCGCTGAGCTTGCGCCGGCGCAATTCCGGCAGATTGAGCGGAACCGCGATGAGCGCGAAGACGGCGAGCGAAACGCCGATCGCAACCGGCGAGGATTCCGCGAGCCATCCGGCAGCGACGATCGCGACGGCGACCGCAATCGTCCAGACGCGAAGACCAAGACGAAGGTACGCCGCGACTAGCGAAACCAGAATCGCCGCAACGGCGGGAATGAATGGACTCATTGCACGGACTCCTTGTCCCAGAGCGTATCGAGGAACTGCACGACGTGTTCGGTGAACACGATGTTATCGTCGCCGGCGACCATATGCGTGGCATCGGACACAACCACGTGCCGAGCATGCGGCACCAGCGAAAGAAATTCGTCGATGGTCGCCGGCGAAACGACATCGCTGGCGCCGCCGCTGACCAGTAGCGTCGGAATGCGTATCCGGCGCGCGGCTTCGAGCAGCAGCGGCTGCTGGCTTTCGCTGCCGCGCGCAAGCTCGTCGATCAGGCGCGGATCCCAGTGCCAGCGCAAGCGTCCGTCGCCGTGATCTTCAAGCAGCGCACGCAAGCGCTGCGGCGACTTGCGCGCGCCGCGATGCGGCAGATACGCCGCGATCGCCTCAGCGGCCTCATCGAGTGAATCGAATCCGTGTGGATGGGCGCGCATGAAGTTCAAGATGCGATTTACGCCACGAGGTTCCCAGCGGGGCGTGACATCCACCAGCACGAGCGCGCGAAACAACGGACCGTCCAAGCCTTCGGCGGCGAGACCGACGAGGCCGCCCATCGACGCGCCGACGAGAACGGGCGGAGACGGAAATGTGCCTGTGACGGCAACCAGGTCGTCGCGCATCTGCTCCCAGTCGTACGGCTTATCCGTGCGCCAGCCGCTGTCACCGTGGCCGCGCGCATCGAACGTGACCGAGAAATATCCACGATCCACCAGGGTCGCAGCGCTGCCCGCCCAGGCGCGGCGCGTCTGGCCGAACCCGTGCGCGAAGACGATGCCGGGCCGATCCGGAATGCCCCGGTTTTCCACTGCCAACGAGACGCCGTCGCGGCTTTTGAGCCGGTGCATGACCGATTCCGGACGCGAATGGACGACGTGAGCCATACGCGACAGTATGGAACTCGCCTCCTACTAAATCAATACGCACGCGTATGGGAATCTATCCCATTGAGTGGATTGTAAATATCGCAATCCTGACTTCAAATGCGCACGCTTCTGCGGCACACTGCCTCGATGGTCTCCGTCACCAAGCTGGAACCGAAAGGCCGCCTTTCCTCGGCCGACTGGGAACAGGCGGCGCTGGATACGCTGGCGGAAAGCGGACTTGGCGTCGTCACGGTGGAATCGCTGGCGCGCCGGCTCGGCGTCACCAAAGGCAGCTTCTACTGGCATTTCCCGACCCGCGAGGCGTTGATCAAGGCCGCGCTCGAGCGCTGGGAACGCCGCGATGAAGACGAAATCATGGCGCAGGTCGAGCCCATCGCCGATCCACGCGCGCGGCTGCGCGAGCTTTTTTTGCGCGTCAGCCGCGAGATGCAGTCGCACGTGATTTATGCCGCGCTGATGCAGTCGCTGGATCATCCGTTGGTGAAGCCGGTGATGACGCGGGTTTCGCAACGTCGACTCGACGTTCTCACCCTTGCCTACCGCCAGGCCGGCTTCGATCGGCGTGCTGCAGCGCACCGCGCACGGCTCGCTTATTCCGCCTACACAGGATTCCTTCAGCTTTCGCTGCAACTGGGCCTTCCGCGCCTCAACCACGAAGAATTCGAGGCTTACGTCGAGCACGTGATAACGACTCTTATCCCGACCTGAAAAAAGCGTTAGCTCATTGCGGCGGGCCGCCTTGCAATGGTCACCGGCCGCCGCTACCGTCGAGCGCATCCCTTCGCAAGCGGCGCTGCCCGTGGCGCCCCCTCTGCCAATGTCCAGCAAGCTCCAAGCGTTGAACCGATGGGTCGACGAGGTCGCCCGCCTTACGCAGCCCGACGCCGTGCACTGGTGCGACGGCTCCGATGAAGAAAACCGCGAGCTGATCCGCACGATGGAGCGCGACGGCACGCTGATTCCGCTCAACGAAGAAACGCATCCCAACTGCTGGCTGCATCGCTCGAACCCATCCGATGTCGCGCGCGTCGAACACCTGACCTTCGTCTGCACGCAGAACAAGGACGACGCCGGCCCCAACAACAACTGGATGGACCCCGCGCAAGCGCACACGAAAGTCGATGCGCTGTTCGAAGGCGCGATGCGCGGCCGCACGATGTACGTCATTCCCTACTGCATGGGACCGCTCGATTCGCCGATTGCACGCTGCGGCATCGAGATTACCGACAGTCCTTATGTCGTCGCCAACATGCGCATCATGACGCGCATGGGCGCGCCTGCTCTCGCGCGTATCGAGCGCGAAGGAACCGAGCGAGCCGCTCGCGGCGAGCGGGAAGACGCTTTTGTAAAAGGCCTGCATTCCATCGGCGAGCTCGATCCGGAAAAGCGCTTCATCATGCATTTTCCCGAAGAGCTCGCGATCAAGTCGATCGGCTCCGGGTACGGCGGCAATGCGCTGCTCGGCAAGAAGTGCCACGCGCTGCGCATCGCGAGCTGGCAGGCGCGCGATGAAGGCTGGCTCGCCGAGCACATGCTGATCGTCGGCATCGAGAATCCGCAAGGCGAAACGCATTACGTCGCTGCTGCTTTTCCGTCGGCATGTGGGAAAACCAATCTCGCGATGCTGATTCCGCCCGAAAGCTATCGCGAAGCCGGCTGGAAAGTCTGGACGGTCGGCGATGACATCTGCTGGATGACGCCCGGTCCGGACGGACGCCTGTGGGCGATCAATCCCGAAGCCGGCTATTTCGGCGTCGCGCCGGGTACGAGCACATCGACCAATCCGAATGCGCTCGCGACGACCAAGCACGATGCGATATTCACCAACGTTGCCGTCACCGCCGACAATCAGCCGTGGTGGGAAGGTTTGCCCGGTTCGCCGGTGAAAGACTGGCAAGGCCGCGCGCACGACGCGAAGAACGGTCCCGCGGCACATCCGAACTCACGCTTCACCGTCGCTGCGAAGCAATGCCCGAGCTGGTCGCCGCGTGCCGAAGATGCGCAAGGCGTGCCGATTTCCGCGATCATCTTCGGCGGACGTCGTCCGTCGCTGGTGCCGCTCGTGTTCGAAGCACGCGACTGGAAACACGGCGTGCTCGTCGGCGCATCGATGGGGTCGGAAACCACGGCCGCCGCGACCGGCGCCGTCGGCGTGCTGCGCCGCGACTCGATGGCGATGAAACCGTTCTGCGGCTACAACTACGGCGACTACTTCGCGCATTGGCTCTCGTTCGACAAACCGCGCGCGAAACTGCCGAAGATCTTTCACGTCAACTGGTTTCGCAAAGGCGCCGACGGGAAGTACCTGTGGCCGGGCTTCGGCGACAACTTGCGCGTGCTCGAATGGATCGTCGGCCGTTGCGAAGGCACGGTGCAAGCCGAGGAGACGCCGATCGGGTTCGTGCCGCGCAAGCGTGATCTGCATACCGAAGGCCTGCGGCTGGGCGACCGTGCGCTTGATGCGCTGCTCGATGTCGATCCCGCTGGTTGGCGCAGCGAGATTGCCGATATCGGCCGTTATCTCGATTCGTTCGGTGCGCGGGCACCGGCGAAGCTCAAGGCCGAGCAGCAACGCGTCGCGGATGCGATCGAAGCGGCCGCAGCGCAACCGGCGAAATCCGCGACCGGTTGACGCGAACGCACGTCGCTGGCTGCCATCGAACGCGT
>DASYJJ010000109.1:0-3242 GCA_035996605.1 Rhodanobacteraceae bacterium | reverse complement strand
GTGGTACGACATCCGGAGCACGCAGATCGCCGCCGAGCAGGATGTGGCCGGCATCCGCGCGTCGATCGCCGAGCTCGAAGCATTGATCGCGCGCGAAGCGGAGCGCGGCGTTCCGTCCGCGCGCGTGGTTCTCGCCGGATTCTCGCAAGGCGGCGCGATCGTGCTTGCTGGCGGCGTGCGTCACGCATCGAAGCTCGCCGGTATCATCGCGCTTTCGACCTACCTTCCCCTCGATGCGACCACCGCGACGGAGCGGAGCGCGGCCAATCTCGCAATTCCGATCTTCATGGGTCACGGCGGATTCGACCCGGTCGTGCCGCAGCAGCTCGGCCTCATGAGTCGCGACGTGCTGGTGAAGCTCGGCTACGAGGTTGCCTGGCACAGCTACCCGATGGCGCACCAGGTGTGCCCGACGGAAATCACCGATCTGCGCGCGTGGATCGCCAAACGCCTCGCAACGCCGCCGCCCTGACGCGTCATACTGTGCGCGGCCGCGCGGAAGGAGGGACGCAAGGCATGAGCGCTACGACGACTCGCCGCTGGCTGCCGCAGTTCTGCAGCCTGCCAACGCTGTTCGCGGTGATGATCGTCGCCGAGCTCGTCGCGCTGGTCGTCGTGCTCGTGCCCGATCAGCAAGCGCGCTCGTGGCTGCCGCGGCTCGGCGTCACATCCGTTTACGTGCAGTGGCTCGCTCTCCTGAATTCGGTCGTGTTGTGCTCGATGCGGCAATCGCTCGAGAAACTCCCGGCGCGTGCGGGATTCGTCATCGCATGGCTTTTCTGCATCGCGGTGACCGCGCTCGGCAGCGCCGTCGTGTGCCGCATGGATCAGGCGCTCGGCCTCGGCCTCACCGTCGCGGCGGGCGAAGATCTGCGTTTCATTGTCGCCAATGCCGCGATTGCGACGCTGATCGCGGCGGCGCTTCTGCGCTACCTTTTCGTGCTCGAGCTTTGGCAGGAACGCGTCGAAGCCGCGTCCAAGGCACAGGTCGATGCGCTGCAGGCGCGCATCCGTCCGCATTTCCTCTTCAACAGCATGAACACGATCGCGAGCCTGATCCGCACGCGTCCGGCCGAGGCGGAGCGCACGGTGGAGGATCTCGCCGATCTTTTCCGCGCCGCGCTCGGCAGCGGCGATGCCTCGGGTACGCTCGGCGAAGAGCTCGATCTGATGGATCACTACCTGCGCATCGAAAAACTGCGCCTGGGCGATCGCTTGCGCGTGGATATCGAAGCGGACGATCTGCCGCGCGATCTGCCGCTGCCGCGGCTCCTGCTGCAACCGCTGGTCGAGAACGCGATCTATCACGGCGTGCAGCCGCTGGCCGACGGCGGCACGATCCGCATTGCCGGTCGCCATTTGCCCGGGCGCGTCGAGATCACGATCAGGAATCCCTTGCCCGTGGACGCGGCCCCGGCACGCAATGGCGTTGCGCTTGCGAACATCCGCGCGCGCATCGAGTACCATTTCGGCAAACGCGGCGAACTGCGCGTCGAGCCCGGCAACGGCGAATACACGGTGACGGTACGCCTTCCCGATGCGAGCCCTGATCGTTGACGACGAACATCTGGCGCGCGAGCGCCTGGCCGCGCTTCTCGCGGAGATCGACGGCGTGGAATTCGCCGGTGAAGCCGGTAACGGCGTCGACGCGCTCGAAGCGGTCGGCCGACTGAAGCCCGATCTCGTGCTGCTCGACATCCGCATGCCGGTGATGGACGGTCTTGAAGCCGCGCGCCATCTCGGTGCGCTTGAAGCGCCGCCGGCGGTGATTTTCTGCACGGCGTACGAGGATCACGCGCTGGCTGCGTTCGAAGCCAATGCGGTCGATTATCTGGTCAAGCCCATTCGCGTCGAGCGCCTGCGCGCGGCGATCGGCAAGGCTCAGCGTCTCAGCGGTTCGACGTTGCGCAAAGTCGAAACCACGAGTGAGCCGGGACGCCGCCGCAGCCATCTTTGCGCGCGCGTGCGCGGAAGTCTCGTGCTCGTCGCGGTGGGCGACATCGACTATCTCCTTGCCGAAGACAAATACGTCGTGGTGCATCATGCCAAGGGCGAAGTGCTGATCGAAGAACCACTGACGGCGCTCGAAGAGGAGTTCGGCGAACGCTTCGTGCGCATTCACCGCAATTGCCTCGTCGCGCTGGCCAAGCTCGCCGGGCTCGATCGCGCAGCCGATGGCCGCGTGCTCGCGCGCATCGCCGGCGTGACGCAACCGCTCGAAGTCAGCCGGCGCAACTTGCCGGCGCTGCGCAAGCTGGTGCGATCGCTTTGAAGCCGCTGCGCATTGCCACGCGCAAGAGCGCGCTCGCGCTCTGGCAGGCCGAGCACGTAGCCGCGCGCCTGCGCGCGCTTCACCCGGACATCGTCATCGAGCTCGTGCCGATGACCACGCGCGGCGACGACATCGTTGATCGTCCGCTGGCCTCGCTCGGCGGAAA
Source organism: Rhodanobacteraceae bacterium (assembly GCA_035996605.1). Taxonomy (GTDB): domain Bacteria; phylum Pseudomonadota; class Gammaproteobacteria; order Xanthomonadales; family Rhodanobacteraceae; genus Dokdonella_A. The sequence continues at coordinate 804 of DASYJJ010000109.1, read as the reverse complement.
AGGTTTGTTCCTGAAGGAACTCGAGACCGCGATGCTCGACGATCGCGCGGACATCGCGGTGCATTCGTTCAAGGACGTGCCGATGGAGATCGACACCGAATTCGCGATCGGTGCCGTGCTCGAGCGCGCCGACGCCGCCGATGCGTTCATCAGCAATGCTTTCGCGCGTCTGGACGAATTGCCGAGCGGCGCGCGCGTCGGCACTTCGTCGCTGCGACGCCAGGCGCAATTGCGCGCATTGCGTCCGGATTTCGATTTGATCGATTTGCGTGGCAATGTGAACACGCGTCTGGGCAAGCTCGATGGCGGCGAGTACGACGCGATCATCCTCGCCTGCGCGGGACTCGATCGGCTGGGTCTGGGCGAGCGAATCCGGGCGCGGCTCACGGCGCCGCAATGGCTGCCGGCGCCGGCGCAAGGCGCAATCGCAGTCGAGTGTCGGGCCGGCGACGCCGCGACAGCAGCGCTGCTCGGTCCACTGATCGACGCCGCGACGTTGCGTTGCGTCAGCGCCGAGCGCGCGATGAATCGCCGATTGCACGGCAGCTGCATCGTGCCGATCGCCGGCTATTGCATGGAAGTCGAACGAGGCCTTGCGCTCTGGGGTCTTGTCGGCGACGCGGCGACCGGACGGCTCGCGCGCGCGGACGCGGTCGGCTTGCTCGACCAGCCCGAACAACTTGGCGAGCATGTCGCCGCGATGCTGCTCGATCGTGGCGCGGGCGAGATGCTCGGAGCTTGATGCGCAGCGGGTTTGCTGGCTCGACGCTCCGTTCGCGAATGTCAGCGTCCGTAGTAGGAGAT
>DASYJJ010000108.1:0-1526 GCA_035996605.1 Rhodanobacteraceae bacterium | reverse complement strand
TTCAGCGACGACGGTCCATTGCCGCGCGACATTGCTGCAGACGCGGCGGATCTGCATGCGCTGATCCATGCCGCGCACATGGCTCTGCCCGTGGTTCTCGTCGGTCATTCGCTCGGCACGAACATCGTGCGCCGCTATGCCGACAAGCATCCAGCCGATATCGCCGGTCTCGTGCTCGTCGATCCGCCACCGCAGCGTGTCAGCGAGTTCTCCTCGGACTGGGTCAAGACCGACAACGAAATGCACGAGAAAGTCATCGCGTTCGCGACGCTATGCCAAAAGGCCGCAAACGCCGGCGAATTGAGCAAACCCACAGGCGTGCTCGAGAAGTGCATCCGGCCGCCCAACCCCGACTATCCGGACGCACTGAATGCGGCGATTCGCGCGCAGAAGGAAGAGCAACCGTTCTGGCACACGCTGATTTCGGAATTCCAGACCAACATGACGCTGTTCGAGCAGCCGGTGTCTCCTGACGAATCACACGGCGCAATGCCGCTGATCGTGCTCTCTGCAGATAGCACGTTTGCCGATGCGCCTCCGGACGGCAAGAGCGCGATGGAATTGGCGCAGCAGAAAACGCACAAGCTGATCGTCGCCACCTCGACGCGCGGCGAGCGGCGCTGGATCGCCAACTCATCGCACGACGTGCAATTCGATCAGCCGCAGGCGATCGTCACCGCCGTCGCCGATCTCATCAAGCTGGCCGCCGGCGGAAAGTCCGGCGCGAAATGAGATCGTTCGCGATCATCCAACTACGCACGTTGCGTCGCCGCGAGCGACGGCAAGAGCTCGGCGAGCCGGTCGTACGTCTCGGCGGCGCCGTGTTCCATGCCGGAGCGGAGTACGCCGTCGCGCACTTCGCGCGATGGGCTCAGCACGAGCGTGGTCAAGATGGTCTTGCCCTCGCGTTCGTCTAGCGTCGCTGTGACGAGCGCCGCGCCGGCACTGGCGAATTCGTCGAAGGATTCGGTGTATTGCAGTTTTCCGGGCGGTGCGATCTCGCGATAGACGCCGTGCATGCCCATGACGCGACCATCCGGCCCGTGCGAGAGAAAACGCCAGGCGCCGCCGACGCGGAGATCGATGTCGCATTCGACGAGTGTCCAACCGTGCGGGCCGAACCAGCGTTTCAGGAGCTCTGGCTTCGTCAACGCGTCGAAGACAAGCTGACGCGGCGCGTCGAACACGCGCGTCATCAGGACCTCACGGTCGCCTTGCGCAACGACTTTCAGAGTGCCGGTGTTTTTCATCGAGATTCTCCGTCAGCGTTTGGTTCGTCCACGTTGTCTTTTCTGATGCGACCTGATCTCATCGAGCAGCGTATCGAGGCGCTCGTAGCTTGCTTCCCAGAACTTGCGGTACTCATCGAGCCATCCGCTGGCTTCGGCGAACGGTTTGGCTTCGATCTTGCGTGGCCTGCGCTGTGCGTCCTGTCCGCTCGAGATGAGGCCGGCGCGTTCGAGCACCTTGAGATGCTTGGAAATCGCCGGCTGGCTCATCGCGAACGGCCGGGCCAACTCGGCTAC
>DASYJJ010000107.1:0-19650 GCA_035996605.1 Rhodanobacteraceae bacterium | reverse complement strand
ACGAGAATTACGCGCGAGAAGTCATGCAGTTGTTCTCGGTGGGTCTGATCCTGTTGAACATGGATCACACACCGCTGCTCGACGGTACGGGCAATCCGATTCCGACTTACGATCAGTCGACGATCACCCACACGGCGAAAGTCTTCACCGGATTCACCTACTCCGACGCGCCCCTCAATCCGCCGAATTTCTACGGCGGCAACCTCAGCTTCTTGGGTGCCTACAGCCCGATGGCGTGCTGGGGCACCGAATTGTTCCCGTACGACAACTCGAACATGAAGCACGACATCACCGGCGACGACAATACGCTGGGCACGCCGAAGACCGTGCTGGGTGGCGCTACGATTCCTCCCGGACAAACATGCGGCGAAGATGTGCTGGACGAGCTCGCGATCATTGCGACCCATCCGAACATCGCGCCTTTCATTTCGCGTCAATTGATCCAGCGCTTCGTCACTAGCAATCCGTCGCCGGCTTATATCGAACGTGTCGCCACGGTGTTCGACACACCTGGCACGGACCTCGGCGATGTCATCAAAGCGATTCTTACCGACGACGAAGCGCGCACGGCGCCGAATCTCGGCGCGGGAGATTCCTACGGCAAGCTGCGCGAACCCATTCTGCGACTGAGCGCGCTCTGGCGCGCGTTCGACGCGCAACCGCCTCTGCCGGACACGTACGGCGAAATCGCGATGCTGGCCAATCAGGGATTCCTGACCAATTTCGGCCAGAACGCACTCGAGTCGCCGACGGTGTTCAATTTCTACATGCCGGATTATCAGCAACCCGGCACTTTCGCAGATGGCGGCCTGTTCTCTCCGGAGCTGCAGATCACCAACGAATCGAGTGCATACAGCACCGCCAACACGTACTACAAATTTACCGAGGGCGGGTATCTGGGCATGACCAATCCGCCGACGGATCGTCCACTGATCGACTTGAGCTCGCTGGAGCCCCCGCTCGCACCGGATGTCGCCTCCATCGTCAGCGCGATCAACACGAGGATGCTCTACGGCAGCATGTCGGCGACGATGAACGCGCATCTCACTACGATGCTGGGTGGCTTCAGCACCAGCACGCAACCCGCCGAGGTGGCGTGGTCCGCGATTTATCTCACGATGCTTTCGCCTGAATACGCGGTACAACGCTAAGGATCGCGCCATGAGCCATTCTGGTAAATCACGTCGCGAGTTCCTGCGCGCTGTCGCATGCGCGGCCTGCAGCGGAGGCGCGGCCGCACTGCTTCCGCAACTGCGGATGATGGGAACTGCGTTGGCCGGCTCGCCGCTCTCGGGCTACAAAGCCATCGTCTGCATCTATCTCGCCGGCGGCAACGATTCGTGGAATCTGATCGTCCCTCACGACCAGCCGCGATTCGACGTCTATTCGGCCGCGCGCAACGGAGTCTTCAGCGGATCGAACCCGGGCGGCCTGGGGCTTGCCAATCCGGCGGATGGCGATCCGCAAATCGTTACCGACAACGCCGACTCGAATCCTTCGACGAACCAGTACTTCCTGCACCCGAGTCTGGTGTCGATGGCGGACATGTATCGCGCGAATCAGCTCGCGCTGGTGCTGAATACCGGTACGCTGGTCAGACCGATCGACATGTCCGACTACTCCAATCCGGCGAACCGTCCGCCGCAACTCTATTCGCACGCCGATCAGGAGAATCTCTGGCATCAGGCGAACACAACCGCGAAATCGGTACTCGGCTGGGGCGGACTTTGCGGCGACAATCTGCAGGCGCAAGGCGCGAACGGCACGCCGATCGGCACCGGCCCGCAACTGTCGTTGTGCATTTCGATCGCCGGCGCCAATCGCTTCGAGATCGGCAATGTCGTGACCAATCCTTATCAGCTTTCATCCGGCGGATTGAAGACGCTGAGCGGCGTGTGCAACCCGACCTGCTCGGGAAACAGCCAGGTGCGCGACGCGGCACTCAACGCCATGCTCGCAGATACCTACGCGAACGATTTCGCGCAGGAATACTCCAACATATTCGGCCGAGGCCGGGACTTGTTCGGGATGCTGGACCCGAATCTCGGCACCGGTGCTTACGCGCTCACCACGACCTTCCCGAATACGACCCTCGGCAATCAGCTCGAGGTGGTCGCGGAAATGATCAAGCTTTCGCAGGCGTTGAACTATGCGTCGCGTCAGATCTATTACGTGCGCCTGGGCGGTTTCGATTTGCATTCGGGGCTGATGTCGACCAACCCGAACAGCACCACCGATCAGGCGGGTTTGCTGACTCAGGTCGATCAGGCGGTCGCGGCGTTCTGGACCGAAATGACATCGCAGGGCCGACAGAACGACGTCGTCGCGTTCACCGCTTCGGAGTTTGCTCGTACCTTGCAGTCGAACGGCTCGGGCTCGGATCACGCATGGGGCGGCGTGCAATGGGTGCTCGGCGGTGCTGTCGCAGGCGGCCGTTTGTACAGCGATGGAAACAACGGCGTCGGTATCAGTGGATTCCCGAACCAGGCTTATGGCGATGCCGCGAATCCCAATCCAAACGCATTTTCGCGAGGCCAGCTCATCCCGGGCATCGGCGTCGAGCAATACGCGGCGACAATCGCGCAGTGGTCCGGCGTCGGCAGCGGCAATCTCAACGCGATCTTTCCGAACCTGCCCAATTTCGGCGGTACGCTATCGTTTCTCTGACGCGGCGTTCCCGGCCTGGCGAGATGAATTCTTGGACTGTGGCCGCACGAAAACGAATCCGGTCCATGGTGCTGGCGCTTGCGGCGGTGCTCGTCGTCTGGGCAACGCATGTCCTCGCCGCCGTCCCGCCGTCGGGCTGCACACCTATCGACAACGTCCCTCCCATCTACAACGGCATTCAGTTCGGCGCCGCCATCGAAGGGATATTCGTCGACTTCAACGGTCAGGGCAACGGTTGCGCGGATTGCCACACCAGCGCGATGAACACTCAGATTCCGGCGGGGAATCTGGATCTCGATCCGATTGAATCACCGTCGCCCTACGTGAATCTGATCAACGTTGTGAGCGCGGAAGACCCGAGCCTGATTTACGTCATTCCGAACTATCCCGAACGGAGCCTCTTGTTTCAGAAAGTCAATTGCGACACGCCGGGCGTAGGCGCACGCATGCCGTTTCAGGGATATCCGGACGGCATGACGACGCTGACGCCCTATCAACAAGCACTGATCTACGACTGGATCGCAGAAGGAGCGCCGGCCGGTACGACGACTGGAATCTTCCGCGGAACGTTCGACCCACGTGGTTTCGTCGCCGACGAAATCTTCCGAAGCGGATTCGAAGACTGATTTCATCGCGAGAACCCGACGCGACGAAGCGCCGCAGTTCGTCTGCGCGCGAGATGACGTGGCGAATATCTTCCTGGTTCCGAAGCAACCGCTCCGCGCGCGTTCGCCGGATGAATTGCTAGACCTCGCCATCGACAAAGATGGTTCTTGCGCCATTCTTTTCGAAGGTGATGTTGACTGTCCGTCCGATCGCCCTTGTTCGATGCACGGTCCCTGCCGGGATGACGACGCATTGCCATTCGGCGAGTTCGATGCGTTGGCCACCCGCGAGGTCGATTTGCAGCGTCCCTGTAGCGACCAGGAACAGCTCGTCGGAATCCGGATGGTGGTGCCAGCGATACTCGCCCTCGAACACCGCCAGTCGCATGCAGTCGGAGTTCACGTCGACCAGAACCTGGTTGCGATAGGACTCGGTGACCGCGGTTTGTTCTGCGCGAATGTCAACGATCGCCAAAGCAGGATAGCGTGCTGTCTCTGCCGAGTACTCGTCTGCGGAAGGAAATTCGGACTTCATGCGAATGCTCCCGTGGTGCTTGGTCGGTGCCGTCGAGAATCATGGATCGGGCTCGATGCTCTCACCGATAGCGGCGCATCGCGAGTGCGAGCCGACTCGACCGGGTTATTTCCTGGCCAGACGATAACCAACAACAGATAGCTCCCTGCACAGCCCAGCGCCGAGGGCGAAAGTTGCGGAAGTGATGAAAACGTGTCTGTATGGGCCGCCGCAGCTCGCGAACGAGAGCAGAAATCGCTACGGCGAATACCGCATCCGAAAATCCTCAAGGCGATCCGAGTTTTTCGATTGGAGTCTGCCCGCGGGCCAGCGATCAAACACCCAAGCGAGGTCTCCAATGAAATCCCGTATCGGACTTTCCGTCGCCCTGTTGATTCTCGGTGCCTCAGCGCCCGCCGCCGCGCTTGAACTCCCTGCGCAGAAACCCGGCGTGTGGCAAACGACGATGAAAGGCGAAAAAATACCCGGCGGTTCCAGGAGCTACAGCATGTGCCTTGACGCCGCGTCTCTCGCCGAGGCCAAGGCGACCGCGGATGAACATTTGAAAAACGATTGCAGCAAGAACGATGTGCGCATGGAAGGAACCACATGGATCGCCGAATCAAGCTGCACGTTTTCCGGCATGCACGTGGTGGCTCGCACGGAAACAACATTCGCCGGCGACGATGCGTTCCACTCCGAAGTTACGTCGAGTTACGACTCGCCAAAGAATGGCAAGACGACCAGCGTGATGTCGGTCGACGGCAAGTTCCTTGGCGCCTGTGCGCCCGGTCAAAAGGCCGGCGTGCCGGAAGCGGTACGATAAATCGAGAGAAGAATTCCGGAATCGATCCGCGACTCGACGCCTAAGCCGCCACGATTCCCTTCAGAGCCGTGCGTCGAGCAATCTCGGCTTCAACGAGCGCGACCGATCGTCCGACGCGACCGACCACCGCCAGAAGTTCGGCCGGCGTGCATCGGAAGCGGTTGCTCCAATAACTGATCAGATCTTCCTGACCAAGATCGACTTTCGGTTCCATGTTTATCCTGTTGCCGTGACGCGTCCCGGCCTTACATGGTACTTCAGGACGGCGGTCAAGAGCGCGATCTCTGAGGCGTTGGGGAGGGAACCGCAGGGCCGAGGCTCGCGGAGTCCCCGATGGCCCGTCATCGTGAGCGTGACGCAATCGATGCACGAGCGGTTCAGTGCGCTGCTGCGACCGCACGTTCACCTGCCAAGGCGTACAGTAGCGCTCAACTATCGACAGGAATCTGCATGCGCGCTCTCATAACAGTCGAACGCCACCGTTCGATACCAAGTTCTCTTCTGGTTGGCCCGCGAGCGGCCATGATCCTCGAATCGCTTCCGGGCGTGTCGGATATCCGCGTCGAACACGAGGGTGCGTATCGTGCGGTGCTGTCCTATCGGTGGCGTGATCCTGGCACTCATTCGCCGGGCATCGGGGCCGCACTCATGACCGAAGGTATTCAGCTGGTTTAGTCGCCAAGGTCGGTCAAGAGCGTCATCCCGCGCCAAGGTTCTGCGCCGCCGTCCACCGATTCGTCTGGTTGTTCGTGTCGTCGGCGTCCTCGGTATCTACCGCCCGCACCCGCGTCCGCTCAACCCACCACAGCGCAGTCGCCGCGAGCAGCCACGCGAGGAAAAACGGCCAGCGTGGCGCCGGAATGCTTCGCGTCGCATTGGCGGATTCTGTTGCCTGACGCCCCGCGAGCAGGCGCGTCGCGTCCGCGTCGTGGGCGCGCGCGAGAGCCGATGCTTCTTTCGTGTCGCGCACGTAGAACGGCCAGCGCGCACCATCGGCAACCAGCGCGTGCCAGCCGGCATGCGCAGGCCAATACGCGGCACAACGATTCTTTCCGCGATCCGCGTCTATCGTGAGCGTCACGCGTTTCGCATCCGGCCGCTCGACGAACGCGCTGTCGCCGAGCGCGCAGATGACGCCGCGCTCATCGACGCGCGCTTCAGCCGGCAATTCAGGCGAGGCGACGCCCCGCGCGCGTGCAACGGTCGCGAGCGCTTCGCTCCACAGCGTGCCGAACGCGCCGGCGTCGCCGCCGAGCGCGAGACGATAACTGTCGGCGAGCCACCAGACCGCGATGCGGCCCTGCCCTTCGACGCGCCACAACGCAAGGGATGAACCGTCGCTCGCGCGGAGCAGCGGCGCTGCGTGATCCGCATCGACTGCTTTCGGGCGCTGCGTGAGTTGTGCGGCCGGCTCTGCCGTGCCGATCCGTTGTTGCAACGATACGGCTTGAGCGACGTCTGCAGCCCGCACATCGAATCCGAGCGCCCGCCATTCCGCCGCGACGTCGTCGGGCAACGGCCCGGTGATCCGCAGAAAAAGACCAAGACCAGCATGCACCGCATCGATCAGCGCCGACTTCGTGCGGCCGTCGAGCGTTTTCCACGCGCGCTCGTCGGTGATGACGACATCCGTCCGCGCAAGGTTTTCCGGCGTAATCACCGCCGAGCCGTCCTGCATCGCGATACCGTCGCTGAGAGCGATGCGGCTGGTGAGTTCGACACCTGCGTCCGCCGCCCAGCGGCGCAGATATTTGAGATCGGCGTCGGGCGCGCCAGCCAGCAGAAGTACGCGCAGATCCGCGCCCGCGCGCACGCTGACGGGCAGCGCGATATCCTCGATCGACACGCCGTCGCGATCCAACGCATGCAGCGCGAGTTCTGCGGTACCCGCGGACTTCGCCTGCGCGGATAGCGTGAACGTTCCATCCTTCCCGAGCGGACTTTGCACGATCACCGCGGCCGCCGGATCGCGCAGCTCGATGCGTCCGCCGCTGCCGCCCTCGACACGACCGCTCACCTCGAAGCGGCTGCCGGCGCGCACCGAGGCCGGAACGAAGAGCTCGACGATGCCTTTGGGCAACGGCGACGCGTCGAACTCGATCGGCAGCGCGCGCGCCGCATCGATGTCGCGCGACGGAAGTCCGCCACCGACGACTCGCAGTCGCGCGGTATCGGCATGCCGGCGCAATGCGGTTCCGAGATCAGGCACCCGCTCGACGTCGCTCGGCGCATCTACGCCCGGCAATGCCACGACGCTCGCCGCGCCCGTGAACGTTGCCAGTTTTTCCGGCGTCGCACCCGGCGTCAGAAGAACCATCGTGCCCGCGGCGAAAGACTCGTCGACACGCGGCGGGAAAAGCACGAGATAGAGCAGTACCGCCGCGATCAATTGCAACGCGATGCGCAACCAGCGGTTCGGCGTGCGAGCAAGCAGCGTGCGCCACGCGCCGGCAAGCGCAGCCAAACCGATGAGGATTCCGGCGAGCAATGCGAGATTCATGGCGGCGTTCCGCTGCCGGATTTTTCCTTGGTGTCGCGCAAGGCATCGAGGTACGCGCGACCCGACGCATCCGGCGCAACGCGCGTCTCTACGGCGGTGGCGGGTTGTGGCAGCAACGGCCACAGGAGAGTGCGCAACTGCCGACGGCACTCCTCGCACGCGGGATCGTGCCGCACGCGATCCGTCGCGGCCAGCAACGCCAATGAATCGGGCAGCTTGCTCGTGCGAGCGCGCACCCAGCGCTCGAGTGATTCCATGTCCGGATTTCCGTGCTCATCGAGCACCTGCCAGAGCGCGAGCGCACCGGAATCGCCGGTATCGGCCGGCGCAAGCGCGGACTCGCGATCGGTCACGCCCTTGCGATCGCCGGAAAGCCGCCGGGATTCGTCAACGGCCGGAAGCTCGAGGCCCACGCGCGCGAGATAGATGCGCGAGGACTGCTGTACCTGCTTGATGTAACCGAGCGCCTTGTTCTCGAACGGCAATGCTTCGGCGGGTCGACCTTGCCGGAGGTGCAGCTCGGCGTCCCACATTTCATTGAGCGCCGACTTCAGGATGGCCTTTGTTTCGGGATCGATCAACGTCGCGGCCTCGGCGACATCGTGCACGTGGCCGTATTCGGCCGTGACCGCACCGGCGTCGCCAAATTTCTCGACGTTGAGAAAATGCTTGTGTTCGCCTTCCCGTTTGGTAAGCGCGTCGGCGCGACCCGCATCGGCTGCGTTCGCCGGTGGTTTCTTTTCGGCGGGGCTTTCCGCCTCGCTGCGCGTCTCGGATTCCTCGCCGAGAAACTGTCCGTAGCGGAGTCGCAGAATCTTCTGATCGACGCCGATGCCGTCCGAGCGCGCGAGCACCGCGTCATCGACCAGATTCGGCTGATCGGCGATGAGTGTTTCGGTGTCGATGATGATCTGGCGCTGGCTGCGGAAATATGCCGGCATCGTTCTTTCGACAAGGCCTTCCATGCCGACGCTGTCGCTCGCGTTTTCCGGCGGCCAGCGCAGGATGAAGCTCGCGCTCTTGGTCGTATTGGGTTTCGGCTGGCGGTTGTCGCTGACCGCGAGCCGCACGATCACATCGTCACCCTTTGCAATGCCGAGCGCGGCGAGATCGAGGCGATGCCGGTAACGCTGATGCCGACCCGGATTCGACGCATCGATGTCCTCGCCCAGAAGCGCAAGCGTCTGTTCCTTGAACTTGATGTTCTCGCCGTCGCCCTGCGCCAGCGTGATGGTCAGGCCCGCGGCGGAGATCGCGTAGTCGTCGCTCGCTTCGAAAACAAGATCCCAGTCGTGCTGACCATCGGCAAGCAACGTCAGCGATTTTTCGGGCTGGATCACGCGCACGTCCGGCGCTTGATCGGCAATCGCGTCGAGCCGGTAAAGACGATCGTCCGCGAGCGGCGGCGCGCCATCGAGCACGATGCGGTACAGCGCGGATGCGATCATCGTGCGCGTCCCGATCCATGCGTCGCCATCGCGCTTGAGCTCAACGCGGCTGCCGTCGTGGAAATTCAATGTTGCAGCTTTCGGCGGCGGCACGAAATGCAGGCGCCAGTCGACGCGCGAACCTTCGGGAACGCGCGTTTCCAGCGTCGCGACGGTGTGTGAAGCGAGTCGCGTGTATTCCGGCGCAGCAATATCGAGACGAATGCGATCGATCTCGGTCGCGTGCGTATGCTCGCCAGCAACCGAGGCCGCGGAATCCGATGGATGCAAACTGCCCTGCGGCACGAGCACGACCATGGCGATGGCCACCAACGCAAGACCCCATGCCAGACCGAGCATTCGCCAAGGCCACTCGGGCGCGATGTCCGCGGGCGGATCGGCTTCGAGTCGGCGTTCCAGTCGTCCGCGCTGCAATTGTTGCAGCGGCGACAACTGCGCGACGTCGCGGAACAAGAGATCCGCGCTGTCTTCGAGCCGCGATTCGGCATCGAGGCGACGCGCGATCCAGGCTTCATCGATCGACTGCATGGCGCGACGCGCGAACACGATCAACGCGACGCACGCTATCGCCGCGACAGCAAGCGCGCTGCGCCAACCCACGACGCGCGCGGCACACTCGATGGCGAACAAGACGAGCGGCGCGCCGAACAGGATCGTGATCCCTGCACGACGCATTTGCGCATTGCGGCCGAGCTGATGCAGGCGCAGGTCGATACTCATCGGCGTTCCGGCGACCGCGTCGCGACAATGCGTTCGACGAGGATCAGCACAGCGATCAAAAGAGCGAGCCAGGGATCCAGCGGCTTGGTGGATGCGAGCCTCGCCGAGTGTTCTGTGCCCGATGGTGTCGTCGACGGCCGCAAAGCGTCGGCGGATGCCAGCGCCGGTGCAGCGGGCGAGCCTTGCAACAACTCGAGCAAATGCTGCGGAAAATCGGCATCGAGCACGCGTGGAAACGAGTCCGGAGAAAGCGCGGCCGCAAGCGTGACGAGCCGGCCATGACCGAGCGCCTGCACCCCCGCGAGCACATTTCCATCGGCATCGCGCCAGATCGGCGCGCCCGGAGCGCGCGGGCGCGTGTCGACAAGCGTGGTGTCGACAGGCGCGCTATCGACGAGCGCGGTGCCGCCGGCCTCGATCCACGCCGTTACCGCCTGCGATGGGGCGGATCCGAGCCAGACGAGTTCGCGCACCGTTGCGGCCAGCGGAACATTGTCGCGTTGTGCATCCAGCTTGTAATGGCCCATACCCCGCGCGTTCAACGCCGCGATCGCGGCGCGAAGATATGCGACTCGCGATTCCGCCGATGGCGCATAACGCACGGACCATTCGACTGTCTCGCGCTCCGGCAACGCGGGCGCAGCGGACATGCGCCCGGGAACGACATGCCATTCGATCGCGCGCGACAGCCGCGGACGTTCGCCGTCGAGACCGGCGACTTGCTCGGGAACGACCACCGCGAGTTGTGCGTCTCGCGGCAGGTCGCCGTCGATTTCGCGCAAAAGGCTCGCGATCGGCAGGGCGCCCGATGGAGCCGGCGTCTCGATCGCGGGAAATCCCGGAGCCAGCCAGCGCCATTCCGCGCCCGTGATCGAAACTGCCGCGCGTGCTGCTCCGAGATCGGTGCCGGGCGCGACGAGAACCCACGCAGGTTTCGCGACCGTCGGCTCATCAATGACAGGACGCGCGAGCAGCAGCGCAAGCAGAGCGAGCAAAGCGAGTCGCAGCAACAAAAGCCACGGCCGTTCGAAGCGAAGCCGTCGACGCGGGCGGATGCGCTCGGAAATCCAGCGCAACGCGGCGAACACGGTCGTGCGCAGCTCAATCCTTCGCACCAGGTGGATCAGCAGCGGCAGCGCCAGCGCGGCCAGCGCGGTCAACCCGATCGGCGCGAGCAATGCGAAACTCATGCGCGCACGCGTTCGCTGACGATGCCGAAGAAATTCTGCAGCGGCAGATCCGGCGCGGTGTCGAGAAAGTATTCGGCGTGGCGAATGCCGCCCGCCGCGAAGCGCCGCGCAAGATTCTTTCGCGCAACCACGAAACGCTCGAGGAAGTTGCTGCGCACCGCGGCGGCTTCGACGCGACGCTCCTGGCCATTTTCCACATCGAGAAAGCGATGACCCCCGGTGAACGGAAAGTCGCGTTCCTCCGCGCTCAGCATCTGCACGGTCAGCACTTCGCGGCGCGCCGCAGCGAAGCGAAGCGCGAGCTCGGCGCTGGCGTCGTCGAAGAAATCCGACAAGACCAGAACCAGCGAGGACGGCAGCACACGTTCCCACAACGGTCGCAGCGCGGGTTCCGCGGGCCATTCGCCGGCGCATGCGATGCGTTCGAGCTCGAGCAGGCATCGATCGCGATGGCGCGCGCCGGCGTCGGCTGCTATCAGCGCCGGACCTCCGGCGGCGAGCGTGATGAGTCCGAAGCGATCGCCTTGACGAAGCGCGAGCTCGATCGCGCACGCAGCGATAGCCTTCGCTGCGTCGAGTTTGCTCCACGCGGGTCGCGCGGCGTCGCATTGCGCCATCGACGCGCTCGCGTCGATGACGATCCAGAGCGTGAGCGGGCTGTCGCGCTCGGATTCGCGCACGAAGTAGCGATCCGAGCGCGCAAAGAGTTTCCAGTCGATACGGCGCGGCTCGTCGCCCGGTTCGTAGGCACGATATTGGACGAATTCGAGACCGGCGCCACGGCTGCGGCTCGCGTGCTGTCCGAGTCCGTCGCCACCGGCGCCGTGGCGCGCGCGCAGACGCAGCTTTTTGAGCCGAGCGCGAACATCCGACGGGATGAGTTCGGCGCTAGACATGGGCGTACGCGCGCGCGCGACCTATGCGACCGAGGTGCGTATAGCCGAATCCGTCGACGTACTTGAGTCCGTAGCCGAGCGCGCGATCGAAGCCGATGTGGGCGCACCAGATCAATGCCGCGGCGACGAAGGCGGGCGACGGGAGCATCGCGCCGAGCACGAAACACGCAAGTGCGCCGATATAGGAATGCGCTGCGTTGTAGCAAAGCGCGCCGACGCGCGGGCCGGCGAGATAGCCGAAGAACGAAAGATCCGGCGCCAAAAAAAAGAGCGCAAACATTCCCCAGCCAGCTCCGTGGCTCGCATAGAGAAACAGCGCGACCGCGACGACGCATAGCCCTTCGACGCGCAACGCGATGCGGACACCGCCGCGGACTTCACCGGACATCGTCATTCCTCACGGCCGGTCAATGCGGATACGGGACTCCGCGCAGCAGCACGGCGACGACGTCGTCGGCGCTGCGTTGCTCGGCTTCGGCCGCGAACGAAAGCAGCAGGCGATGACGCAACACGGGCGCCGCGAGCGCGACGACATCTTCGCGTGTAGCGGCGTAGCGGCCGTGGATCAAAGCACGCGCCTTCGCCGCGAGCACGAGCGCCTGCCCGGCGCGTGGACCTGCGCCCCAGCGTACCCACTCGCGCACTTCTGCAAGCGTCGTTTCCTGCGGACGCGATGCGCGCACGAGGCGCGTGATCCAGGTCAAGAGGTCCTCGCCGAGATGCGCGTCCCGCACGAGTTTCTGCAGGTCCATCACGTCGCCGCCGTTCATGACCGGAGCGATGCGCGCCTCGGCGCCGCTGGTCGTCTGCGCGAGGATCGTGCGTTCTTCGCCTTCATCGGGATAGTCGACGCGGATATGCAGGAGAAACCGATCGAGCTGCGCTTCGGGCAGCGGATAGGTGCCCGCCTGCTCGAGCGGATTCTGCGTCGCGAGCACGAAGAACGGCGCGGGCAACGCGTGCGTCGTGCCGGCGTAGCTGATCGTGCGTTCCTGCATGGCTTCGAGCAGCGCCGACTGGGTCTTCGGCGGCGTGCGATTGAGCTCGTCGGCAAGCAGCAGATTCGTGAACACCGGGCCGCGCTGGAACTTGAAAAAACGCTTTCCGGTGCCGTGGTCTTCTTCAAGGATTTCGGTGCCGATGATGTCGCTCGGCATCAGATCGGGGGTGAACTGGATGCGCCGGAAATCCAGCGCGAGTGCATGGCCGAGCGAACGCACGAGCAGCGTCTTGCCCAGGCCCGGTACGCCTTCGAGCAGACAGTGACCACCGGCGATGAGGCCGATGAGCAGCTGCTCGACGACTTCGCGCTGGCCGATGATCACGCGTGCAATTGCATCGCGAAGTGCCGCGAGTTTGTCGAGTTGCGTCGAGACGATCTGTTCGTTGATGGCTTGGTTCATTGCGTGGTTCCGGTGGCTCGCGCTTTCGAGGCGTCGCGCGATTTGTTCCTTGGTCTTTCCGGCGACGCCGGAATCCATTTTGCTCCTGTGCGCGCTCGGGCCAAGATCAAGACGGGTCCCGGCTTTCGCCCGAACGACGGCGAGTGCTTATGCCGTCAATGCATACACGACGACATTGACCGCGAATTTCGTGTTGTCCTCGGCGAGCCAGTGCTTGTTGCGCCAGTCGTAATCCCACTCGCAGCCGTAATCCTTGTTGCTGTAAAGCACGCCGAGCCGGCCATCGATTTCGATGCCTTTGAGGTATTCGTGGACGAGATCGTCGCCCCATCCGTTGAGCTCGAATGTCGTGTTCGGCGGGCCGTCGAAGTTGAAGAAGCTCGAAAAAACCGGATGATCTTTCGGAAGTTTCTTCAACGCGTCGTCGCCGAACATCGAGGCCATCTCGCTCTCGAACGACTTGGCGAAGAGTCCATCGATGTCGTGGTTGCAATCGTCGGCAAGCACGAAGCCGCCGTTGCGCACGTAACGCTCGAAGTTGCGTTTCTCGTCCGGGCTGAATTCGACCAGCTTGTGTCCGGCCATGTAGCAGAACGGCTGCGTCAGCATGCGCGCATCGGCGAGCGGCAGCACGCGCTCTTTCGGATCGATACGCAGCGTCGTGTATTGGACCAGTGCATCGAGCAGGTTCGATGGCATGCGCTGATCGACGTCCCAGTCGCCCGATTCGTACATCAGGCGCGTGAACCAGAAGTCGTACGCGTTATCGGCCGCGCGCGCGCGGCGCGAGAGCGGAGCGGCGAGCGCTGCGAGTCCGGCTGCGAGCGAGTGGTGCAGGAATGTGCGGCGGTTCATGTCTCGTGAGGCTTCACCGTTACGGGAGGAGGTCGTGGCGGCGAGCCAGGATGCCCTCACCCTGCCCTCTCCCGCGAGCGGGAGAGGGTTTTCATCGTCTCGGCGCGCTCGATCGAATCACGCCGCGCCGGTCATCGGATCACACCGCATCCGACAGCGACGAGAACGTAAAGTCGCGCACCTTCATCGGCGGAATCATCATGATGAACGGAGATTCGTCGTCGGCGACGCGCACGGGCTTGCCGATCTCCTCGATGTTGTTGAGCATGATCGCCGGCGATTCG
This sequence comes from Rhodanobacteraceae bacterium, assembly GCA_035996605.1. GTDB lineage: Bacteria > Pseudomonadota > Gammaproteobacteria > Xanthomonadales > Rhodanobacteraceae > Dokdonella_A. The sequence goes on along the minus strand of DASYJJ010000107.1, from coordinate 5,742 downwards.
TTGAAGCGGAAATTCTTGATCGGGTAACGGATCTCTCCGTTCTCGATATAGAACGTGCCGTCGCGCGTGAGGCCGGTGAGCAGAACCGTCTGCGGATCGACGAGACGGATGTACCAGGTGCGCGTGACGAGTACGCCCTTCTTGGTCGACTTGATCATGTCCTGCGTCGACTTGTCACCGCCGGTCATCAGGATGTTTCCTGGCTGGCCGATCGCCTTCTTGCCCTGCTTCTGCGCCCAGTAGCGCGAATACTGCAGATATTCGACGACACCCTTGGTGACGATCGGCGTTTTCTCGCGTGCGAGACCGTCGTCATCCCACGGCACCACTGCCGACTCGGGGTCCCAGGGATCGGAAAAGATATTGACGCGCTCATCGAACACTTTTTCGCCGAGCTTGTTGCCGCCGCCCTTCTTGGAAAGAAAGCTGCGGCCTTCGTCGGCCTGGCGCGCGTCGAAGCCGAACAGCATGTCCGAGATCAGATGCGCGGTCGCCGCGGGTTCAAGGATGACGGTGTACTTGCCGGGCTCGAGAGCTTTCGCGTCGACCGATCCTTTGGCCTTCTGGATGGCCGTCTTGATATCGCTCTTCGCATCGAACTTGCTGACGTCGCCGAGGTTGCGCGCAACCCAGCCCGATCCGCGACCGTCGTCGGTGCGCACGGTGCAGGTGAAGTCGACGTTGGTCGACTTCTGAAAGCCATAGTTGCCCTTGGTGTTGGCGATGGCTGTGAAGCGCGCGCTGTCGGTGAAGAATCCGGCGGCGACGAGCTTGTCCTTCTTGCACGGCTCGATGCAATCGGCAGCCACGGTGGCGCGGTATTCGGGCGTGATCGCGGCGGTCTTCTCGACGAACGTGTCGCTGGCCTTGTAGGCCTGTTTTTCGATGGCCGGCACGAATTCGGGATTCTCGGGCGCGAGGCGCGCGAGTTCTTCGGCGCGGCGCACGACTTTTTCCAGCGAGGCGTCGTCGAATTCGTTGATCGTCGCAGTACCGACGCGTTTGCCGAACGCGACCTGCACGGCGAGATCGGAATTGTTGACGATGCCGCTGGTCGAAACGCTGTTGAGCGCGTAACGCACGTTGCCGTCGACCGAACCGGTCAGTTGCGCCGTGCATTCATCGGCTTTGGAAAGCTTGCAGACCTTGTCGAGGATCGTGCGCGCTTCCTGTTCTGTGAAGATGCTCATCTCAATTCTCCTCGAGTCGGTCAGCCGAGGCTGCGCGCGGTGTTGATGACGTTGGCGCCGTTGAAGCGCGAAGTGCTCGAGCCGTGCGAGACGGCCGAGACCTGGCCGGGCTGACCCTTGCCGTCGAAGAACGAGCCGCCGAAGCGGTAGTCCTTGTCGTCGCAGACGCCGACGCATGAATTCCAGAATTCCGGCGTACGGATCTGGTAGGCGACATCTTCGATCATCTGCGTGACCTTGCCGTTCTTGATTTCATAGAACAGCTGGCCACCAAACTGCGCGTTGTAGCGCTGCTGATCGATCGAGAACGAGCCGTCGCCGATGATGTAGATGCCGTTCTCGACGTTCTTGATCATTTCCTCGGGCGCGAGCTTGTCCTTGCCGGGCGCGAGCGAAACGTTGGCCATGCGCTGGAACTGCACGCTCGACCACGAATCGGCGTAGCAGCAGCCTTGCGAATGATCGAGGCCGAGAATGTGGGCCTGATCGCGGATGACCTGGTAGTTGACGAGCACGCCGTCCTTGATCAGATCCCAACGCTGCGTCTTGATGCCTTCGTCGTCGTAGCCGACCGCGCCGAGCGTGCCCTTCTGCACCTTGTCGGCAAAGATCGTGACCTTGTCGCTGCCGTATTTGAAATTCTTCGACTTCCACTTGTCGAGCGTCGCGAAACTGGTGCCGGCGTAGTTCGCTTCGTAGCCGAGCACGCGATCGAGCTCGGTCGGATGGCCGACCGATTCGTGAATCGTCAACCACAGGTGCGAGGGATCGAGCACGAGATCGTACTTGCCGGGTTTGACCGAAGGCGCGGTGAGTTTTTCCTTGGCCTGTTTCGCCGCGGCGATCGCGTCTTCCTTCATGTCGTACGAATCCGAATACACGACCGCGCCGCCGGGCAGCGCGACGCGATGCTCGGGTTTCGCATCGAGATATTCGAAGCCCATACCGCGCGGCGCGGAAAGACCATCGCGCGTGCGGAACTTGCCGGTCGCCTTGTCGACTGCGGTGACTTGCGTCGGCGCCCAGATGCGGTGGATGTCCTGATCGATGTACGAACCGTCGCTCGACGCGAAATATTTCTGCTCGTTGACCAGAAACAGGATCGAGCGGATGAAGCTCGCGCCGGCCTGCATCGCCGCCGCGTTGACGCCGAGAAGGAGATCGACCTTGTCCTTGATCGGCACTTCCATCGAGTTCTTCACGATCGGCGTCGACCAAGAAACTTCGCCAACGCCCTTGGTCGGCGCGAGCTGCACCGGTTCGGACTGAAGTCGCGAATTCGCTTTCGCGATCGAGATCGCCTGTTTCACGGCCTTGGCAATCGAATCGGCATCCAGGTCGCTGGTCGCGGCGAAACCCCAGGTGCCGTTTGCGATGACGCGAATGCCGACGCCCGAGGATTCGGTGTTGACGACGTTCTGCACCTTGTCTTCGCGCGTGATCACGAACTGGCGCAGGTAACGTCCGATGCGCACGTCGCAATAGCTCGCGCCGTTCGATTTCGCCGCATTCAGCGCGACATCGGCGAGGCGCTTCTTGGTCGCCGGATCCATCTGTGTCGTCAGAGCTTCCGCTGCTACCAGGCGACCATGGATCGGAATCAGCAATGCGCCGAGGCCGACGCCGCCGACTTTCAGGAAGTCACGTCTATCCATTAGCTTTCTCCCGCGATTCGCTTTCGAAGTCCCGAAGGATTCTCGATGGCGCGCGATTGCCGCGCGATGGCCCATCGAACGCACCGATTCTGTCGGTCGCCCTTGCGCGCGTCACGTGACAAAGGGCATGGGTCGCCCGACGGAGTGGTAAGCGCGCGCCGAAACGTGCCCGAATCAGGCTGCGCCGCTCGCACCTGATAAAATCGTACGCATGGATATTTCCAAGATCTTCCGGATCGAAGCGGCTCATCGCCTGCCGAATGTGCCGCCCGGGCACAAATGTTCGCGTTTGCACGGTCACTCGTTCGGCATCGAGGTGCATGTGCGCGGCCCGCTGCATGCCGAGCTTGGATGGGTCATGGATTTCGCCGATCTCGGCGCCGCATTTGCACCGCTGTTCGAGAAACTCGATCACCGTTATCTCAACGAGGTGCGGGGCCTCGAAAATCCGACCAGCGAGAATCTTGCGCGCTGGGTCTGGGACGAACTCGCGCAGAGCCTGCCGCTGCTGGACCATGTGATCGTGCACGAGACCTGCACGTCGGCCTGCCGCTACGACGGCCCGGCTGTCGACGGCTAAGCTCCGATCCGTTCAGTTTCCGCTGCGATGCAGCGTGACGAGGCCGCCCCAATGGCCGTCTCAAACCAGCTGATATTTATTACTAATCTGTGGCAGAACTCTCCGTAAAGCAAATCTCATGGTCGGAGATGTTGCGTTGCAACAAATCCGGTGGTAGAGTGCGTCCACACTCCAATTACCTGAGGTACCGACCATGTTCGAACAGATCAATGCGCAGTCCCTGTCGCTCGGCAAGTCCTACGCCGACGCGTTCGTCAAGGCCCAGACCGTTGCGCTGGAAGGTTTCGAGCGCATCACGGACCTCCACATCAAGACGATGGAAGACCGCATCAACGCCGCCGTCCAGTTCTGGTCGGAAGCCGCTGAAGTGCGCGATTTCGAAGCTGCCCGTACGTTCTGGCCGAAGGGCGTCCAGCTCGCCAAGGAAAACGCCGAGAAGCTTTACGCGACCAGCCAGGAAGTCTTCGGTGTGACGCTCAAGACGAGCGAAGCACTCGGCCAGCTGGCCAAGGGCTCGTTCGAGAACACCAGCGAGACCATCGCCAAGCAGGTCAACACGGCCAAGAAAGCGGCGACCAAGTAATTCCGCTCGAAAAAGGCGCGGCCGCGACTTCCCTCCCCTGCGGCTGCGTCAATTCCAAGGCCGGGCTTCACGCCCGGCTTTTTTTATGCGCGCCGTCGTGGCGCGCCGCTGGATCCGGCGCCGCGATGATCCTGGCCGGCTTTGCTCTTGCTGGTCCAGAAGCGGCCATTCATGGCCGCACTTTTCAACAAAAGCACGGCTTCGATGGCAGTTGACGGCTGCTCGTCTCAACCCTCGCGAAAAACGTAACGCGCCGCGCCGATCTGGATCACATCCTCGTGCCGCAGCAAGCGTTCCTGCACGGGCTCCGCGTTCACCAGCGTGCCCTGCTTGCTGCCGAGATCGACCAGCGTGTAGCCCTTCGCGTTGATGTTGATTTCCGCGTGCCTCGGCTCGACGCCGGGGCCGGCGACCTGGATCTCCGCGGTGTCGTCGTTGCCCAGTGTGACCGGACGTGGCGGCAGCGGAATCGCCGCGCGGCCAGCCTCGGGACTCTGAGGAACAAGGCGCGCGGTGCGCAGGAACATCGTCGATGCGGCCGAAGCCACCGTGCTGACGGGGAGCGGCGCAGGCGCTCTCGCTGTCGGCGGCGGTTTAGGTGGTTCTGGGAAGTCCAACACCGGAAAAACCCGGGTCATCGCAGGCTCGATCGCCGGCGCGGTGGCGCGCGGGCGGTCCGCGATCAGAGACGGTGCAGCCGCACGAGGCGCCGCGGCGGCGCGGTCGAGCTCGGCTTCATCGGGAAATACTTCGAGAAAACGCGCTCGCAGCGCTTTGGCGCGCTCGCTCGCCGAGCGGCTTTCGCCGAGTGTCGTTTCTATAGCGGCGGCGCGCCGGTCGCGCTCGGTCACGTCGAACTCGCCAAGTTTGTGGCGAAGGTCGATTTCCTGCCGGTCGAGTTTGACGGTTTCGTGCGCCGTGTCGATTTCGCGCAGCGCATTGCGCAGGCTCGAATAAGCCGCGAGAGCCTGCTGCCGGAGCGGCTCGGCCTTGCGTTCGATGGCGTCGAGTTGCCTTGCGTAGTCGGCATCGACGCGCTTGTACACCGGCTCGGCGAAGTCGGCCTTGAGGGCCTCCATCGAAGCGCGCCTGCTGCGCAACTGGTCGGCGTCGTGCTTGAGCGCCTTCAAGGCGTCGATCGGCGCAAGATCGACCCCGGCCAGAAGCTCCGCCTTGACGCGAGCGTCGCCCATACCGCTTCCCCCGTAGTCCACGTCGGCCCATTCGCGACAGCACGATTCCGCGCGGAAGCCCGCTGCGAAACCAGCCCGCGACAATCTGTCGCGGCATTATGCCGAGCGCCAAGTGGCGAGGACAATCCAGGGCCGCGGCAGGTAGCGGAGCGCCGACGGACGGCGTTGCTGTACAGGGCCCGTTTTGATTTGCGGGCGCAAATCACGGGCTGATATAATTTTTCGGCTTTGCAGTCGGTATCTCCGTGCTCAATCGGGGTCCGGCTCCTTCCGACGGGACTTTCCGCTGACGTGTCCCCTTTGCCGCAGTCGGCAAGGGGCGTGTGGGGTTGTCCCCGCGGGGCGCAGGCCCGGACGCTCGCGAAGATTCCTCCGGGTACGGGTGTTTTGGTGAATGGGATGGATCGGTTGCGTCCGCGCGGCAGATCGACGGCTTGGGCGCTGGTATCCGCCCAGGCGCTTACCGCTGCGATCGCTACCGCGATTGTCTGGATAGGCTGGGGACCGGCGGCAGGGCTGGCGGCTTGTTTCGGCGGTGTCA
>DASYJJ010000106.1:0-11838 GCA_035996605.1 Rhodanobacteraceae bacterium | reverse complement strand
CCCCGAACCTGCGGTGCCGTCTTTCGCCCACCTCAAGGTGGACCTAGGTACCGTCATGCTACACTCGGGCGGCCGAATTCTATACGCTTATGCGGCCGCGCGCACCTGTTTAAGTTCGTAAAAGACAAGGATTTTTGCGGTCGCGGTCACGAACGCCCTGCTTCCATACCAAGATCATGCGCCCTTTTTCGACTGTCCTTACGGTTCTCCTGACATTGTCCTCGGTGATCGCAGCTGCCCAGACGCAGCCGTCGACGCTGGAGGAACGCATGTCGCAAACCGAGCTCCGGGCTTCTGGCCTGGACAAGCTCTCGCCCGAGCAGCTCAAGTTCCTGAACGAGTGGCTGCGCTCGCACGGCGCGGGCAATCCTCAGATTGTCACGCCGAATGGGCAGCCGGTCTTCTATCCGGATACGTCCGCCCGCGATGAGGTGGCAGCCCATATCGAGGGCACGTTTACGGGCTGGAGAGGCAAGTCCGTATTCAAGCTCGACAACGGGCAGGAATGGCGGCAAGCCGAATCCGGTGTCTACGACGCCGGCAAATTCGACAGCCCGACCGTGCGCATCAAGCCCATGCTGCTCGGCAGCTGGCTGATGTACGTCGAGGGCTGCGGCTGCAGCCTTCGCGTTCAGCGCGTCAAGTGAGTTCGGCTTGAACGTATCCCTTGCAGGCCATGGCTGGCCGACACGGGATCCAGAGGTTCACGCGCGAAGCAGCTAGACCGAAGACACGCGCAAGTCCTCCACCAGTTTTGCCAAGCGTTTCGGCGACACGGGTCCGGCGGTGCGCAGCTCCTGCGCAAACGTCGATACGCGCAGTTCTTCGATGAGCCAGCGTAGCTCAGCCAGCGCGGAATCGTCGCCCCGCGCCGCGCGCAACTTCAGATAATCGCGCCAATAGAGCTGCACCGTGAGCATGCGCGCCTGATCGCGCGCAGGGTCCTGACGCAGGCGTTCCGCGCGTAGGAGCATCGCGCGCAGGTAACGCGGGAAATGCGCAAGCTGTGACCGCTCGGTCTCGCGCACAAATCCCGGCGTCAATAATTCTGCAAGCTGCTCGCCGAGATCGTCGTAATTGGCCCGCGCGAATCCCAGCAGAGGCGGCTCCATCAGGGGCCTCAGTTCCGCGTAGCCGACGATGATGTCTTCGACGATGTTCAAGCGCTCCATCGCCGCGCCGAACAGCGAACGCGCGATTTCTTCGCGGATGCGCGCGAAATCCTCGCGACTGCGCAGGTTCAGATCGTGCGCCGCGAGACGCTCGACGAGTGCGCCTTCGACGAGATCCGCGCGCAAGGTTTCCGCGCTACCCAGCGGCGCCCACTTCAGCATCAGCGCGTTCTTGAGCGGAAGCTGTCGCCGCCCATGCTTGATCGTGTCGGCGAGCGCGCGACGCAGCAGGCGCTCGACGCCGCCACGATGTGCGGCTAACGCTTCATCGCGCCGCTCGAACACGCGCAACGCAACGCTCTCGCCAAGATCGACCAGCGCCGGAAATGCCGTCAGGCCGCCCGTCGATATCAAGCGGTCGGGAATCTCGTCGAAATCGAACTCGTCCACGTTCTCGCGCGTGAGCTCGACATCCGCTTGACGCGAGAACGCGACACGCGCAGCTCCGGTCCACTGCGCTTGGATCGCGACGAGATCGCGGCTTTCGGCAAGCGTCCGGCCTTCTTCGTCGTGGATGCGGAAATTCATCCGAAGATGCGGCGGCAGCTCGGCGCCCGCGAAATCCGCCGCGGCGATCGCGACACCGGTCACGCGCACCAGATACGCAGCGAGCACAGAAGCCAGCGGCTCTTCTCGAATCGCTTCGGACTCGACAAACGCGCGCGCGAAATCCGGCGCCGGCACGAAATTGCGACGCAACGCCTTGGGCAGCGCGCGAATCAGCTCGGCGATTTTTTCCGGCAGCATTCCGGGCACGAGCCACTCCGAACGCGCGGCCGACACCGCATTCACCAGCGCGAGCGGAATGTGCAGCGTCACGCCGTCCGAAGGATCGCCGGGCACGAAGCGGTAGCCGACGCGCAACTTGTGACCTGCGACCTCGATGTGCGCCGGAAATTCGCGCACGCCGATGGTCGGCGACTCGGCGAGCACATCGCCCGGCGACCAATGCAGCGCGGACTGCTCGGAGGGTTTCGCTTGCCGGTACCACGCGTCCAGTGCCACCGACGTGTGAATTTCGTCCGGCAGCTTGCCTGCAAAAAATGCCGCGAGGTCGTCTTCGCTGCGCATGAGACCCGTCCGCCGGCGCTTGGCCTCCAGCTCGTGCGCCTGCGCAAGCACGCGCGCATTCGCGCGTACGAAGTCGGCACGCGCGTCGATCTCGCAACGCGCCAATGCTTCGCGCACGAAAACGTCGTGAGCGAGCGCCGGATCCTGCTTGCCGAACTGCACCGCGCGCTTCTCGACCAGCGTCAGCCCGAACAGCGTCACCTGCTCGTACGCGACCACCGCGCCGCGCTTGCGCGACCAATGCACGTCGCGCCAGTTGCGCTTGACGAGATGAGCAGCCTGCTGCTCGACCCAGGCAGGCTCGACGCGCGCGCACAGCATTCCATATACTTTCTGCAGATCCAGAATCTGCCCGGCCAGCACCCATTGCGGCTGCGTCTTCGCGAGCGATGAGCCCGGGAAAATCGTGAAAGTGCGCTCGCGCGTGCTCCGATACGAGCCGGCGTCGGTCTTGATTCCAACCTGCGTCGGCCAGCCTGAAAGGAGGCAGCGATGCACGGCTTCGTACTGATCGGCCGTGAGTCCGTCGCCTTCGCTGGGAGTATTTGCTGACGCGGCGTCCTTGCGCCTACGTGACCCGGACGACGCTGCCCGTTCCGACCGCGCGTGTGCAAGCGCGTCCGATCGCGACTCTTCAAGCGCCCAACCGAGCTCGCCAGTGATCAGCAACAACTGGCGATGCAGCTCGCGCCATTCGCGCATGCGCAGGAACGAAAGAAAATGCATCTGGCACCAGTCGCGCAACTTCGACTGTGTCAGCTCTTCGTGCGCATCGGTATACGCGCGCCAGAGTTTGAGCACGCCGACGAAATCCGATCTCGGATCTGCGAACGCGGCATGTGCTTGATCGGCGGCCGGGCGAGCATCCGCCGGGCGTTCGCGCGGATCCTGGATGCTGAGGAACGCGGCGAGCACGAGCATCTCGCGCAGCGATTGCCGTTTCTCGGCTTCGACGAGCATGCGCCCGAGCGCGACATCGATCGGCAATTTCGCGAGCGTGCGTCCGATCGCCGTGAGCTTCTGTTGAGAAGCGCGCGGGCGAGCGGCTGGGACGTCCCCTTCTATCCCGACGGACGATCGCTCGGAAACAAGCTCGATTGCGCCGATCTCGGCGAGGCGACGGTAGCCATCGGCGATCGCGCGTTCCGAAGGCGCTTCGACGAACGGAAAATCGGCGACATCGCCGAGATTCAGCGCGAGCATGCGCAGGATCACGCCGGCGAGCGATGCGCGCAGGATTTCGGGATCCGTGTAGCGCGGCCTCTCCAGATAATCGTCTTCGCCGTAAAGGCGAAAGCACACGCCCGGTCCGACGCGCCCGCAGCGGCCCTTGCGCTGGTCCGCGGCGGCCTGCGAGATCGGCTCGATATGCAGCCGCTCGAGCTGGTTGCGCTGACTGTAGCGCTTGACGCGCGCAGTGCCCGTATCGATCACATAACGAATGCGCGGCACGGTCAGCGACGTCTCGGCGACGTTCGTCGCGAGCACGATGCGCCGCTGCGGACCCGGTTTGAACACGCGGTCCTGCTCGGCAGCGGACAATCGCGCATACAACGCGAGCACTTCGGTCTCGCGGTATTTCCGACGCGACAGCGCGAGGTGCGCGTCGCGGATTTCGCGTTCGCCGGGAAGGAACACCAGCACGTCGCCACGCGGATCCTCTGCGGTGAGCTCGTCGGCCGCAGCGATGATTTGTTCCGCCACACTCGTCTCTCCGCGTTCCGGCGGAGGTCTCCATCGTACGTCAACCGGATACGCGCGACCTTCGACCTCGACGACCGGCGCATCGGCGAAATGCGCGGCGAACCGCGCGGTATCGATCGTCGCGGACGTCACGATGAGCTTCAGATCGCGCCGTTTCGCGAGCAGCCGCTTGAGATAGCCGAGCAGGAAATCGATGTTGAGGCTGCGCTCGTGCGCCTCGTCGAGGATGATCGTGTCGTAGGCGCCGAGCCATGCATCGGATTGCGTTTCCGCGAGCAGGATGCCGTCGGTCATGAACTTGATCAGCGAGGCGGCCGATACCTGATCGGTAAAACGCACCTGGAATCCGACGAGATCGCCGACCTGCGTTCCGAGCTCGCTCGCGACGCGGCGCGCCACCGCTCTCGCCGCGATGCGACGCGGTTGCGTGCAACCGATCATTCCGGCCACGCCGCGGCCCGCGGCAAGGCAGAGTTTCGGCAGCTGCGTCGTCTTGCCCGAACCGGTCTCGCCGGCCAGCACGACGACTTGATGCGCGCCGATCAAGCGCACGATCTCGTCGGCCTTCGCGGCGATCGGCAGCGTTTCGTCGACACGGATCTCGGGCACGCGTTGCGCGCGCGTCGCGCGTCGCGACGCCGAAGTCTCGACGTCCGCGCGCAACGACGCGAGCTCGCGCGCGGCGGGCTCGGGACGAGCGGACGCAAGCCGCCGCCAGCGCGCCAGCAGGCGTCCGAAGTCGCGCGCCATCACGTGATCGAGCGCGTCGCGAAGGGATTTCAGGTCGGACATCGGGTCGGAGTCGTCGCGGCGGAACGGCCGGCCGCGGCTGTCATGATAACTAGGGCCGATCGCCGGAATTCGCAAGCGCGATTTTACCGGCAGCGCGCGAAAACCCCCGGCCCTGGCTACAACTTCTTTCGCGGCGGCACCAGTAAATCGCCGAACAGCAGGCCCGCGACGATCGAAACCAGCAGCGTCACCAGCGTGATCGCAGTATCGAGCCCGACCAGTACATCCCGCTCGACCACGAAGTTCAGCGTGCGAAAGCCGACACTGCCGGGCACCAGGAGGATGATTCCCGGTTCGCGCACGAGGGCACCGGGGCGATTGGCGACGCGCGCGAACAGATTGCTCGCCGCGCCGATCACCGTGCTGCCGAGGAATACGCCGAACGCCGGCGCGATATACGAGCCGCCAACCTGCGTGCACGCGTAGCCAAGCACGACAGAAGTGACGACGACCGGGACATACCGTCGCGGTGCGCGGAACAGCACGGCAAACGCCAGCGCCGCCGAAAACACGGCGAGCCACAACGTCCATTGCGGGACCGCCAGCTCCGAGGCAGACGATGGCACGAGTCCGAGCAGACCGCACAACTGCGCTGCCGCGACCGTGCCGAACGCAAGTTTCAGCAAGGTCGCCACCGCGCCCATCATGCGTGCCGTCCCGGAAATCAGGTGCTGGCTCGAAAGCTCGCGCACCGCGGTCGTCAACGTCAGGCCGGGCATCAGAACGATCAAGCTCGCGATGATCACCGAACGCACGGCGATCGGCGCGATGTACACCGCGACTGCCGTGGCGATCAGCGTCGCGATGAACGCCGATACCGCCTCCGATGCCGCTGCGATGTTCGGCCGCTCCAGCGAGAGCAGATAAACAAGACCAATCAACACGCCGACCAGCGCCGCGGTCCCAACGCCGAGCCAGCTCGTGCGCAGAATCACGGCGATGCTGCCCGCCGAAATCGCGTAGCTCGCAACCAGAGACGCGCGGAAAGCGCGCGAACGCGGCGGCAACCCGCATGCGCGCAGACGGCGCCGACCCGCCGCAAGATCCAGATGCCCGTCGATGACCTGATCGGCAATTTCGTCGACCTCGCACAGGCGCTTCAGATCGACCGATCCCGGCGGCAAGCGCACAACCTGGGTGATTTCGGCGAGATCGTCATCGTCCGCGGGATCGGAAAACGACATCACGATCGAGGTCGGCGTCGACAACACGTTGCACGACAGCCCGAGCCGTGCGCTGACCAGATTGATCACGTCTTCCAGCCGTGGCGCCGCCGTTCCGTATTCGTGCAGGCGCTTGGCGAGATCGACGACGAAGCCGATACGGATCTTGAGCGGCGCGAGCGTTCCGGCATCCTTGTTCATATCCGGCATAATGCCGCGCTTTCGCGTCGCCGTGGGGGCACAGCGCCGCGACGGAGCATGGCATGGGAATCGGCGAAGCCGCATCGATCGGAGCCGCGCTGTCCTGGGCCGGCGGCGTGATCGTGTACAAGCGGCTCGGCGAAACGCTGCCCCCGCTTCAGCTCAACCTGATCAAAAACCTCATCGTGCTGGGCATGATCGTGCCGACCGTCCTGCTCGTGCACGGAATCGCAATGCCCGCCCTGCCCGCACGCGCGATCGTGCTGGCGCTGATATCGGGCGTAATCGGCATCGCTGTCGCGGACACGCTCTATTTCCGCGCGCTCAACATGCTCGGCGCGGGCCGCATGGGCATCGTCGGAAATTTCTACAGCCCATTCGTCATCGTGCTTTCGTTCGCGCTTCTCGGCGAGCGTCTGAACGCGGTGCAATTGGTGGGATTCGCGCTGGTCAGCGGTGGCGTGCTGATCGTCAGCAGCCACGACCCGCAACGACGCCTGCCATTGGCGACATTGCGCCGCGGCGCGGCGCTCGGCGTCGCGGCGGTATTCCTGATGGCCTCGGCTATCGTGATGGTCAAGCGCGTGCTGGAAGGCCAGCCACTGCTGTGGATCGTGCTGCTGCGACTGATCGGTGGCGTCGCGGGCATGCTCGCGGTGTTCGCATTCCGGCGCCAGCGATTGCCGATCGGACGCAACCGGGCGATTCCGTTGCGCTGGCCGCTGCTCGTGCTGGCCGCGTTTCTCGGCCAGTACGTATCGATGGTGCTGTGGATGGCGGGCTACAAATATACGGAAGCTTCGATCGCGGCCGTGCTCAACGAGACCGCTTCGGTATTCATCGTGCTTCTGGCCGCGCTCTTCCTGCACGAGGGACTCGACGCGCGCAAGATCCTCGGCGTCGCCTGCACACTCTCAGGCGTCGCCTGCATGTTGTTCGCGTGAGGGCGCCGTGAACGGACTCGACGGCACGGACGTTCCTTGCCGGACCGCCACCCTGTAGCCTTGCGCCATGGCAGAGGCAGGCACACTCGATGTCGATTCCGGCGGCCGCGCCGTAGCACGCGGCGACTGGACGCTGACTTCGGTGCCGGTGCTGGACAAGCGCGTAAACGAAGTCAAACGCCGCGCGTCGGGCGCGGTCGATGCGAGCGGCATCAGCCGGCTCGATACTGCGGGCGCTGAACTCCTGCTCGATCTCGCCGGCAATGCGCGCGAAGGAATTACCGGCCTCGACGAAGGACGGCGCGCGCTGGTCGATGCGGTGGCGAAAGCGCAGACCGGCGCAGTTCCGAAGCCCACTCCGCAGCCGCCCGGCATCGTCGCCCTGCTCGAGCGCACCGGCCGTGCGGTCGAAACGATCTGGAACGACGCGATTGCACTGGTCGGCTTCATCGGCCTGATCCTTGAGACACTCGCGCGGGCGATGCCGAATCCGCGGCGCTGGCGCGTCACGTCGTTGTTTTTCCATATCGAGCAGACCGGGCTCGACGCGGTGCCGATCGTCGCGCTGCTGAGTTTCCTCGTAGGTGCCGTCGTCGCGTTCCTTGGCGCAACCGTGTTGCGCGACTTCGGCGCGAGCGTCTTCACCGTTGAGCTCGTCGGTTATTCGTTCCTGCGCGAGTTCGGCGTGCTGCTCACGGCAATCCTCATCGCCGGCCGTTCCGGCAGCGCATTCACCGCGCAGATAGGCTCGATGAAAGCGCGCGAAGAGATCGACGCGATCCGCACACTCGGTCTCGATCCGGTCGAAGTGCTGGTGCTGCCGCGCACTTTGGCGCTCCTGCTTTCGATGCCGCTCTTGACCTTCATCGCGATGCTGGCCGGTATCTTCGGCGGCGCGATCGTCTGCATCTTTTCGCTCGATATCTCGCCGGGCATGTTCCTGCAGCGATTCCACGACACCGCATCGGTGCGCCACTTCTGGGTCGGCATGAGCAAGGCGCCGCTGTTCGCGTTCCTGATCGCGGCGATCGGCTGTCTCGAAGGATTCAAGGTCTCCGGCAGTGCCGAATCGGTTGGCGAGCACACCACGTCAAGCGTCGTGCAGTCGATCTTCGTCGTGATCATGATCGACGCGCTTGCGGCGATCTTCTTCATGAAGCTCGACGTATGAGCGAGCGAGAGACGGTCATCGAAGTGCGCGGCCTGCGCAATCAGTTCGGCGATCAGGTTGTGCACGAGAATCTCAATCTCGACGTCTACAAAGGCGAGATCCTCGGCGTGGTCGGTGGCTCGGGCAGCGGCAAGTCCGTGTTGCTGCGCTCGATCATCGGACTCAACCGTCCGGGCGCCGGCAGCATCAAGCTGTTCGGCCAGGAGGTCACTCGCCTTACCGAAGCGCAACGCTCGGCGCTCGAGCAACGTTGCGGCGTCTTGTTCCAGAACGGTGCGCTGTTCTCGTCGCTCACGGTCGCGGAGAATGTGATGGTTCCGCTGCGCGAACATCACGATCTGCCGATGGCTCTGATGCAGCGGCTCGCGGCACTCAAGATCGCGCTCGCCGGCCTTCCCGCGGATGCGGGCGCCAAATATCCGGCACAACTTTCAGGCGGCATGGTCAAGCGCGCCGCGCTGGCACGCTCGCTCGCGCTCGATCCCGACATCTTTTTTCTCGACGAGCCGACCGCAGGCCTCGATCCGATCGGCGCGGCCGCATTCGATCAGCTGATCCTGACTTTGCGCGAAAGCCTTGGTCTCACGGTATTTCTGATCACGCACGATCTCGATACGCTGTACACGATCTGCGATCGCGTCGCCGTGATCGCGGAAAAGCGCGTGCTGATCGCCGATACGCTGGACAAGGTGGAACGCTTCGACGAGCCCTGGGTGCAGGAGTATTTTCAAGGCCCGCGCGGCCGCGCCGCCGAACACGCTGCGATGCGCGAGGCTGCCGACGAACCCGCAACGCGCACACGCGCCGCCGTATCGGCCGCGAATGCGGCCAAGGAGCACTGAACATGGAAACGCGCGCGCATCACGTGATCATCGGCGCATTTGCGATCGGCGTGTTCGCGCTTGCGCTCGGCTTCGTACTCTGGCTTTCGAAATCGAGCATCGATCGCGAGTTCGAGCTTTACGACATCGTGTTCACCGAGGCGGTGACCGGTCTCAGCAAAGGCGGCCTCGTGCAATACAACGGCATCAAGGTCGGCGAAGTCGTGCAGCTTTCGCTCGCCAAGGACGATCCGCGCAAGGTCATCGCGCGCATCCGCGTCGACGCCGATGCGCCGATCCGCCAGGACACGCGCGCCAAGCTCGGACTGATGGGCGTGACCGGCGTCGCATTCATCCAGCTTTCCGGCGGTTCGCCTTCGAGCCCGCAGTTGAGACCGACGCAGGAAAATCCCGTGCCGGTGATTCCTTCCGAGGAATCCGCGCTGTCCAAGCTGCTTGCATCGGGCTCGGACATCGTCACCAGCGTCAACGATCTCCTGCTGCGCGCGAACGAAGTGCTGTCAAAGGACAACGTCGATCGCATTTCCGCGACGCTCGAAAACCTCAAAGGCATAACCGAGACTGTCAACGTGCAGCGCGACGATCTCAGCGTTGCGTTGAAGCAGCTCGCGAGCGCGAGCGGCGAGCTCAAGCACACGCTGCTCACTCTGAATTCAATGGCATCGACGACCAATGATCTGATGCGCAACAACGCGCGCCAGGTTCTCGAATCGACAAACCGTGCTCTCGAATCGGTCGACAGGCTTGCCAATGCGAGCAATTCGCTGATCGGCGACAACCGCGCCGCGATCAGTGAATTCAGCGATCAGGGTTTGCGCCAGCTGGGACCCACCATTGTCGAGCTGCGAGAGACGCTGCGCTCGCTGAAGCAGCTCAGCGATCAGCTTTCGACGTCGAATAGTCTGTTGCTCGGCCGCGATCAGCCCAAGGAGTTCGAACCCAAATGATCCGCATGCGTCGTTGGCTGCTGCCGTGTGCCGCCGGGCTCGCTCTCGGCGCTTGTTCGTCGCTGACCGGCAAGAAGGAACCGTTCACCGTTTACGCGCCGCGCTACACGGCACCGGCCGATGCGGCGAAAGGCGCTTCGGTGCAATGGCAGCTTTCGATCGACACGCCGGTCGCGAGCGATGCGCTGGATACGCCGCGCATGCTCGTCATGCCCACTCCCGGCGCGCTCGAAACCTACAAAGGTGCGCGCTGGTCCGATACGGCGCCGATGCTGTTGCGCGCTCTTCTGGTCCAGGCATTCCAGGAATCCGGACGAATTTCCGGCGTCGGCGCGAGCACATCGGGCCTGCACGGCGATTATCTGCTCGCGATCGATCTCTACGACTTCGAAACACAATACCGCGACGGATCCCCGCATGCGGTGATCCGGCTCAACGCGAAGGTCACCGATTCTTCGTTGAACCGCATCGCGGCCGCGCACACGTTCGAAGCGGACATTCCGGTCGCGGGTTCGCAGGCCGCCGCAGCCGCCTCTGCGTTCGAGCAGGCATTCGCGCAGATGCTGCCGACGATCGTCGACTGGACGTTGACGGAAGGCCAATCGCGATGGGAAAAGAACGCGCCGCAACGCGAAGCTCGCTAGTTCCTCAAGCGTCGGCGCGGATGCTGCGGAAAGTCAGATTCACGCGCGGCCCGAGCGTCGCCGCGGTTTTGGGCAGATCGTGCTGGTAAAGACGCTGAGTCGCGCCACGCATGACGAGAAGGCTCCCATGCGCGAGTTCGATCGCCAACGCGACGCGCCGCGACTGGCGCGAACGAAACCGGAAACGGCGCACGGCTCCGAAACTCAGCGAGGCGATCACCGGCTCGCGCCCGAGTTCGGGTTCGTCGTCGCTGTGCCAACCCATCGAATCGCGACCACTGCGATAAAGATTGGCGAGCACGCTGTTGAAATCGAGATCGAATCGTTTCAGCAGATCATCGCGCAGCGTCGCCAGGGCCGGCGTCCAGGGCTGCGGCTCGAAACGGGTCCGGGAATAGACATAGACCGAACCCGGATCGCCGGCCCAGTACGAAAGCCGCGGCGCATCGACTTCGCGCCCGAAAATGTGAAGGCGATGTTGCTCCCACGGAATTTCGCGCAGGAGTGCCGTGAGGATCACCTGCGATTCCTGCGGGGAAAATGCGGACGCGCAACAGCGCACATCCGCGCCGTCGAGCGGCAGACGCCGCAGCATGGGATCAGGCGCCGACAGGATAGACCGGTGTCGCATCGAGCGTTGCCGCGCAGATTTCCGCGAGCTCGAGCAGACGCAGATCCGAGCCCGGCGGTCCAACCAGTTGCAGGCCCGCGGGAAGACCATCCGGCAACGTGCCCATCGGCAGGCTGATCGCGGGACAGCCGGCGATGCTTGCGAAGCTGGTGAGATCCGCATCGTTCGCGCGCTCACCGTCGGCGAGCGGATATGGACCGTGCGCGACCGTCGGCATCACGAGCACGTCGATCTCCGCAAACAGCCGGCGCGACTTCAGCGCCGCGGCGTCGAGCAGGCGATCTGCTCTCGCGTAGTCGACCGCGGATTTGCCGCGCGCGTAGTCGAGCATCGCGCGAAGGCGCGGCGAGAACGGATGCGAGCGGTCGGCGAGATCCTCTTCGAGCTCAACCGCAAGCTCGCTTTCCATGATCAGCAGCGCCGCGCGGCGCGTGCGCGCGAAGTCGTAGTCGGAGAAATCGACGGTGCGATGCTCGCCGAGCTCGTTTCCGAGCGCGGATAGCGCACGCTCGAACAATGCCCGCACCGACGCCGACACGCCGAGCGCAGCAAGATC
>DASYJJ010000105.1:0-1730 GCA_035996605.1 Rhodanobacteraceae bacterium | reverse complement strand
GCTTCCGGATCGATCGCGTCATACGCAACGTCGATCGCCGGCGACTGCTTGTCCTGATATTCGATCTCCGCTTCGGCCAACGCCGAGCCGCAGTCGAAACACCAGTACACCGGCTTGAAACCGCGCATGACGTGGCCGTGCGCATGGATTTTCGCCAGCGCGCGGATCATGTCCGCTTCGTATTGGAAATCCATCGTGCGATACGGATGATTCCAATCGCCGAGTACGCCGAGCCGCTTGAAATCGGCGCGCTGCAGATCGATCTGCTTCGTCGCGTACTCGCGGCACTTCGCGCGGAACGTCGCCGCGTCGACTTTCTGGCCGACTTTTCCGACGTCCTTTTCGACCGCAATCTCGATCGGCAATCCGTGGCAATCCCAGCCCGGCACGTACGGCGAGCGAAAACCCGCGAGCAGCGCCGATTTGACGACGATGTCCTTGAGAATCTTGTTGACCGCGTGGCCGATATGGATGACGCCGTTCGCATACGGCGGACCATCGTGCAGGATGAACGCGTGCTCACGATCCGCTGCGCGCTCCTGGATCGCCTCGTAGCGCCTCTTCGTTTCCCAATCCGCGAGCATGCCCGGCTCGCGCTTGGCCAGATCCGCCTTCATCGCGAATTCGGTCTTCGGCAGATTGATCGTGTTCTTGTAGTCGATGGACATGAGTCAGGGAATCTGGATCGGGAATGGGGAAAACGTCTCAACCTCGTCATTCCGACGAAACGGATGTGTTGTCGTCGAGATGGAAGCACTCGCAAGAATCTCGCGCGCCTGCGCCGCGTCGCGATCGATCTGGCGCACCATCGCATCGAGATCGGCGAACTTGGCCTCGTCGCGCAATTTCGCGACGAACTCGATTTCGATGCGACGCCCGTAGAGATCGCCGTCGAATTCGAACAAGTGCGCTTCGAGCAGCGGCTCGGTGCCATTGACCATCGGCCGCATGCCGAGACTGGCGACGCCGGGCATCGCAGTTCTTTCGATTCCGTGCACGCGCACCGCGAAGATGCCTCTAACCGGTGCCACACGCCGGCCGAGCCGAATGTTCGCGGTCGGATAACCGAGTTTGCGACCGAGCTGCGCGCCGCGCACAACGTGCCCGCCGATCGAGAACGCGCGACCGAGAAGCCGCGCCGCCGATTCGAATTCGCCAGCGCCGAGATGCGCGCGGATAGCGCTGCTGCTGACGCGCTCGCCGCCGACTTCGATATCCGCCAGGATCTTCGCCGAGAAACCGTGCTGACGCCCGAGCCGCTCGAGCACCTCGACATCGCCGCGCCGATCGTGGCCGAAACGGAAATCCGCGCCGGTCCAGATCTCGCGCACGCCGCAGCGCCCGATCAGCACGTGTTCGACGAAATCCTGTGCTTCCATCGCCGCGAGGCGCGCATTGAAACGCAGCAACAGCAGCCGATCCATGCCGGCGCCGCGGATGCGTTCGATCTTCTCGCGCGCGCTCGCGAGCCGCGGCACGGGCGCGCCGCGCGCGAAGAATTCGCGCGGTATCGGCTCGAAGCTGATCGCACATGCGGCAAGATTCTCGGCGCGCGCACGCGCGGCCACGTGATCGAGCAACGCACGATGGCCAAGATGCACGCCATCGAACGCACCCACGCACGCGACGCTACCGCCCGGAGCCAGATTCGACCCCGCAGCATCCCGGAAAAGCAGGCTCATGATCCGAGTATAGCGGCTGCATTGCAGCATGCGGATTGGGAATATTCC
>DASYJJ010000104.1:0-3503 GCA_035996605.1 Rhodanobacteraceae bacterium | reverse complement strand
CCGTACGTGCAGGCCGATGCGAGCTACACGGTGCACATAAAGGCCGAACTCGCGGCGGTCGACGGCAAAACGCTCGGCAGCGAGACCAGCAAGGAGGTCTACACCGGTCCGATGTTGCCCGCGGCGGGTTTCGCCTCGCAGGGCAGCGTGCTGCCGGCGCGCGAGACGCGCGGCTTGCCGATTGTTTCGGTGAACGTGAAGGAAGTCGACGTTGAGTTCCTGCGCGTGCGCGACAAGGAAATCGCGAACTTCTTCGCGACGTACCAGAAAAACGGCAAGCGCTCAAGCTATGAGCTCGACTCGCGCTACTGGTACGGGCGCAAAGGCAAACCGGTCGCGTCGATTGCCGATTCGGTCTATTCGAACCGATTCGTGCTGTCCGGCAAGGACAACGAACGCGCGTTGAACTACCTGCCGATCCAGAACATCTCGGAGCTCTCCGAATCGGGCCTTTATTTCGCCGTGATGAAGCGCGCCGGATCGTTCGAAAGCGAATACGAAACGAGCTTTTTCTTCATCAGCGACATTGGCCTGCACACGCGCGCGTACAAGGACAAACTGTTCGTGCACACCGCTTCGCTGAAGAGCGGCGAGCCGCAGAGCGGCGTCACGCTTTCCGTGCTCGATGGGAAAGGCGAAACCGTCGTCGCCGGCGAAACCGACGCGAATGGCAACGCGCAGATCGCCTACGCTTTGAATGCCGAGCACGTGCTGATCGCGCGCGCGGGCAAGGATGTCTCGCTGCTGCCGTTCAATCAGCCCGCGCTCGATCTTTCCGATTTCGTCGTCGCCGGCCGCAAGGAAGCCTGGTTCGATGTGTTCGGCTGGGCGGATCGCGATCTCTACCGTCCGGGCGAGACGATCCGTCTTTCCGCGCTGCTGCGCGACCACGACGGCAATCCGATCAAGGCGCAGCCGCTGTTCCTTACCTTGAAACAGCCGGATGGACGGCCCTACGCGGAAGCGCAGCTCGATCCAAAAGATCTCAACTACTTCGAGTGGTCGCGCGAAATTCCCGCCGATGCTCCGACCGGCCGCTGGCAGGTCGAATTCCGCACCGATCCGAAAAGCAAGGAAGCCACGCAGGGCCTCACTTTCCGCATCGAGGAATTCCTGCCCGAGCGGCTGAAACTCGATCTTTCGAGCGCGCAAACGGTGATCAAGCCCGGTGAGGCGCTGAAGCTCGCCGTGGAAGCCGACTATCTCTACGGCGCGCCCGCCGCCGACAATCGCTTCACCGCGCGCCTCACCGTTGCTCCCGATCAGCATCCGGTCGACACGCACAAGGATTTCTATTTCGGCGATCCCGGCATCGAATTGCCGAAGGAAGCCAAGGACGTCATCGACGACAAGCTCGACGAGCACGGAAAACTTACCAAGGATGTTGATCTTGGCGATTCCGCCAAGCCGACGGCACCGGTTGTCGCGATGTTGTCCGGAAGCGTCTACGAATCCGGCGGCCGCACTGTCACGCGCACGCTGAAACGCACCGTTTGGCCCGCGGACGCGCTGGTCGGCGTGCGTCCGCTGTTCGATCTCAAGGACGGATCCGACGCTCGCGCGCGTGCCGGCTTCGAAGTCATCCGCAGCAACGCGAGCGGCGATCTTCTCGCCGGAGAGCATCTCAAGATGACTCTGGTGCGCGAATACCGTGATTACCGCTGGGCCTTCGACAACGAAAGCGGCTGGCATTTCGACTACACCGATCGCTACGACAACTCCGAATCGCGCGAGATCAATGTCGCTGCCGGACAAACGGCCAAGTTCGACGTGCCGGTCGACTGGGGCAACTACCGCATCGAGATCGCCGATCCGGCGACCGGACTCACCACCAAATTGCCGTTCTTCGCCGGCTGGAGCTGGAACGATGAGAACCGCGGCAAGGAAGCGCGCCCGGACAAGGTCAAGCTGGCGCTCGACAAGCCGACCTATCACGCGGGCGATACGCTCAAAGTCACCGTCACGCCGCCGCAACCGGGACCGGGACTGTTGCTGGTCGAATCCGACCACATGCTCTACACGCGCAACATCGACGCCAAGCCGGGCGCGGTGTTCGAAATCCCAGTCACCAAGGATTGGGAACGCCACGATGTGTACGTGACCGCGCTCGTGTTTCGCGGCGGCTCTGCAGTCGAGAAGATCACGCCGGCGCGCGCGGTGGGTGAAGCCTACGTATCGATCGACCGCGCCGAGCGCAAGATCGATGTTGCCATTGAATCACCGCAGCAGATGAAGCCAGAGACCGATCTTCCGGTGACCGTGAAGGCTCCCGCGCTCGCCGGGAAGAAAGCCTACGTGACCGTTTCAGCCGTCGATGTCGGCATTCTCAACATCACGCGCTTTGCGCGGCCGGACGCGAACGACTGGTTCTTCGCTCAGCGTGCGCTCGGCGTCGATGCGTACGATCTTTACGGTCGCGTCATCGAAAGCTTCGACGGCGGAACGGCTAAGCTCCGCTACGGCGGCGACATGGCGCTCGCGGCATTGCCGCAGGCGCGCCGCCCAACCGCGAAAGTGCTCACCGTCGATCTATTCTCCGGCGCCGTCACTCTCGATGCGAAGGGTGAAGCGAAAGTCGCACTCAAGATGCCGGATTTCAACGGCACCGTACGCGTGACCGCGTTGGTGTTTGGCGCGGACCGGTACGGCGGCGCGGATGCCGAAACCATCGTGCGCGCACCGCTGGTTGCCGAGATATCGACGCCGCGCGTCATGGCACCCGGCGATCAGGCCGCGCTGACGCTCGACCTGCAGAACTTCTCCGGCAACGAGCGCGAGTTCAACGTCAAGGTCGCCGCCGAAAAGCCGCTCGCCATCGCGCAGGGCACGCGCAAGGTCAAGCTCGCGGACAACGCGAAGACGACGCTGAATTTCCCGCTGAACGCGCTTGCCGGTTACGGCGTCGGCAAGATCGAGGTCATCGCGCAAAGCGGCGAAATCAAGATCGATCGGCATTTCGAGCTCGCCGTGCGCGCCGCGTGGCCGGCGGTGCTGCATTCGACGCCGCGCTCGATCGAAAAGCTCGAACCGATCACGCTCGGCACCGATGCGATCGACGGCATGCTGCCCGACTCCGTCGTCGCGCGGCTGACGGTATCGAGCCTCCCGCCGCTGCCGTTTGCGACCGCGCTCAAGGACTTGTTGAAATATCCGTACGGGTGCATCGAGCAGACCACCAGCAAGGGTTTCGGATCGCTGCTGCTCGACGAGAAAACCGCCGAGAATCTGCACGTCGACGGCCTGCCGCCCGATCAGCGCAAGGCGCGTGTCGAAGGCGCGATCGGCCGCATCGCTTCGATGCAGATTCCGTCCGGCCATTTCTCGATGTGGGGCGGCGACAGCTACGTCAACGAATATCTGACGCCGTATGTCGTCGAATTCCTCGAGGACGCACGCGACGAAGGTTTTGCAGTTCCGGACGACATGCTGCAGAAGGCATTGAAGCGCCTCAACGACGATCTCCTTTCCGGCGGCCATCCGTACTACGGCTACGAGCACAGCGA
>DASYJJ010000103.1:0-6625 GCA_035996605.1 Rhodanobacteraceae bacterium | reverse complement strand
CGCTTTCGAGCAGGCGCTTCAATGCGCCGCCGGCGCGTTCGTCGACACGGGCGGCGGCGGGGGTCAGCATGCGGTCTTCGTAGACGCCGACGACGATGCAGGGTGCCGCGGCGGCTTCCGGCGCGTCGGCGGCGAGAGAGAAATTCAGGGTCATTTTGCGTTCCAGCAGACTTCGGGTGACGGGTCACGCCGCACAGGTAAACTGGCGGGTATCGCTGCGCCAAACGGAAACATGGAATCCGACATTTTACGGCAAAGCCCGGCAGACGCGCGAAAGCCGTCGCCGACGCGCTGGTTTTCCGACATGCGGCTGCGCATCGTCGATCGCTACCTGCTGCGCGAGCTGGGCGCCAATTTCCTCGGCGCAGCCCTGATCCTGCTGCTCATCGTGGTCGGCACGGCGGTCGCCGACCTGCTGGCCAAGATCGCGCGCGGCCGCATCCCGGCGGATCTCCTCTTCAACCTGATCGCGCTGCGCAGCGTCGACGCGCTGACCGTGCTGATGCCGCTTGCGGTGTTCCTCGGCGTGCTTCTGGCCTACGGGCGGCTCTGGCGCGACAGCGAGATGGCCGTGCTGCAGTCCTCGGGGCTGGACCTCGGTGGCCTGGTGCGCCCGCTGATCCTCCTGATCGTCCCGACGATGATTGGCCTCGGCACGATCTCGTTCTGGCTCGCGCCGGCGGCGGTGCGGTTGTCGCAGACGATGCTGGAGGAGGCCAACCGTTCGCTGATCATCGCGGGACTCGAGCCCGGCCGTTTCATCGAGCTGCCGGGCAAGGACGGCGAAATCTATGTCGGTGAGATGAACTCCGACGGCACGCAGTTCAAGCGCATGTTCGTCGAGAACGAGCGCCTCGTGAACGATCCGGGCAACAAGGACAACGGCAAGACGCGCATGGACGTGATCACCGCGACGCACGGATTTCTCTATCACGACGCCGACGGCGTCGGCCGTTATCTTGCGTTGTTCGATGGGTTCCGCGTCGAAGGAACGCTTGGGATGGACGATTATCGGCTGATGCGCTTCGTGCGCAACGACATCAAATTGCCCGACAACGAAAACGACGACAACGACACCGCGGCCAAGCGTTCGGCGCCGACTGGGGTGCTTTTCCGCAACCCTGATGATCCGGTGATGCGCGCCGAAATCCACTGGCGTCTTGCAGCTCCGCTGTCTGCGCTGGTGCTGACGCTGCTCGCGCTTCCGCTTTCGAAGTCGAGCCCACGCGAGCCGCGTTATGCACGGCTCCTCGTCGCGGTGCTGGCCTGGTGGGTCTTCAACACGAGCCTCGGCCTTGGCCGTTCGTGGATCAGCCAGGGCAAGATCGCGCCGATTTTCGGCTTCTGGTGGGTGTATCTGCCCACGCTCGGCGTTGCCGCGTGGCTGATATGGAGCAGCCAGCGCATTCCGCGCGCGCGCGTCAAACCGAGCACACCGTGATGCGCATGCCCAATTTTTCCGTCAAGCGTGTGGATCGTCTGGTTGCGATCGCCGTGCTGTCGTCGGTCGGACTGACCTGGCTCACGATCGTCGGTTTCGACGCGTTCCGCATATTCATCGTCGAATTGAACGACGTGGGGCAGGGCCAATACACGCTGACGAAAGCCATCACGTACGTTTTGTTGACCGTGCCGCGGCGCTGCTACGAGATGTTCAGCTATTCGGCGTTGATCGGTGGATTGCTTGGCCTTGGCGGACTTGCCAGCAGCGGCGAGCTGACGGCTCTGCGCGCAGCGGGACTCTCCAAGTTGCGCATCTGCGCCTCGGTCGTGTTCGCGCTGACCACGCTGACCGCAGTCGTGATGCTGATCGGTGAGACGATCGGCCCGTACGGCGAGCAGAAGGCGCAGGCGCTGCAGCTCGCGGCGAAATCGAAGGACATCGCGCTCGCCAAAGGCGGCACGCTGTGGGCGCGCGACGGCGACACGGTCATCAATGCACGTCGCGGCCGCGCGCGCGGAGCGAATGTCGAGCTTTCCGGTGTGCGCGTGTTCGAATTCGATCCGCAGGGCCGGCTGACTTCGCTCGCGCTGGCCGAGAGCGCGCTGCACGCCGCGAGCACGTGGACGCTCTACAACGTACGCCGCACGAACTTCAACGCCGACAGCGCCACCAGCACCGAGAAGCCCGAGGATCAGTGGAAATCAGGACTCGACCCCGCGCTCCTCTCGTTGAGCATCGTGCAAGCGCAATACATGACGATGCGCGATCTGTCGCGCAACATCTTCTATCTCGAACGCAACAAGCAGGACGCCTCGACATTCCGCCAGGCGTATTGGGAGCGCGTGTTCTATCCGGTCAGCGTGCTCGCGCTCGCATTCTGCGCGGTGCCGTTCGCGTTTGGCGCGCTGCGCAGTGGCGGACTTGCCAAGCGCCTGTTCATCGGCATGGTGCTCGCGTTGTGCTTCTACT
Source organism: Rhodanobacteraceae bacterium (assembly GCA_035996605.1). Taxonomy (GTDB): domain Bacteria; phylum Pseudomonadota; class Gammaproteobacteria; order Xanthomonadales; family Rhodanobacteraceae; genus Dokdonella_A. The sequence continues at coordinate 4,212 of DASYJJ010000103.1, read as the reverse complement.
TCGCACAGCGCGCGATCGTGAGCATGGGCGCGGTGTACGGCGTGCATCCGGCGGTGGCAAACCTGATTCCGCCGATCCTGCTGGCGATGTTGGCGTTCGCATATTTCCGCAAGCATGCATGACCGCGGCCGCAGGCGGATTTGTGTAAAAATAGCGGAACTTCACAGGACGATTGGGGCCGTCATGAATATTCGGAATTCGCTGACTCGCGCCGCGTTGTTCGCGCTCGCGCTTTCGCGTCTCGCGTTCGCGGGCGGCGCGCCCGTCGACGCGACTCCCGTTTATCTTTGCGACGGCTGCACGATCGAAGCGTATGTCGCCGGTGCGCGGTCGCTGGGGGCCGGACGCCACGTGCTGTTCGATTTCGTTTCCGGCGCGCCTCACGCGTTCGAGGTTGCGGCGTCGAACGTGCCCGACTCGGCTGTCGTGACGGGCGTGCCGGTCACGGACGCGGAAAAGCGCCGGTTCGACCTTTCGCAGCGCATCTGGTCGGGTCCTTGCCGGCCCGCGTCGGCGAGGGTGAGCTCGTGGACTGGATGCGCGCGCATGACGTTCGCCGCACGGCGGCGGAGGTCTTCTTCACAAGCGTATTCCGCAACCGGATCGGCGAAGCGCTCGAAACATTGTTGCCGTTCATTCTGCCGGGCGCCGTGCCGGCCGAGTTCGCCCACATTTGCAGGCCGTGCCGGTCCGATGCGGTGAAGGATCCGCCGCAAGGCCGCGAGATATCGGTTGCACTGGACGCAGGTGGCGGGGTCGATTTCGTCGTGAACGCGCAGGGCATCCTGCGCGCGCGCGCCGTTCATGACGAGAAGGGAGGCGTGCGACGGCTCGACGATTCCGGGGAAATCGTCGACAACTGAGCGCTCATTTTTCGATCCGGACGAGCACGCTCCGCGCCGCGATGTCATGCCACGCGCGCTTGCGCGCGTCGAAAAGGCACCAGAGAAATCCGAGCGCCAAGACGCCGACGGACACGCACGCGACGAGGAAGCGCAGCACGCAGCGCGGCCACGGCAATGCGCTGCCGTCTGCATCGACGACGCAAAGGCGCCACGCACGCATGCCGATCGTCTGCCCGCCGCGCGCCCACGAGATCGCGAAATACGTGCCCGTAACGGTGAGGAGAGCGAGTCGGAGACACCAGCGCCACACGTTGGTCGGATGGGCGGGATCGACCGTGCCGTGAGCAACGAGCAGTGCGAGCGCTGCGGTCGCCATCCAAAGCGCGATCAGCGGAAAAAGGTCGTAGATCGCTGCGGCGAGGCGCAGCCAGAGCGAAGCGGGTATCGAGGTCATGGAAGAGCGCGAATCCGGTGACGGGGGTTAGCGTCACGGTTTAGGCTTGCGCGTGCAAGCTTTTGAGACGCGTGATGGCGATGGCGATGGCGATGGACAACGTTCGATGAGCCGGCGAAGCGATGCGCCTTCGCGCGCCAGCGACACCGTCGCGCCAGACGATCGAGAACTCATCGAGTTCTTCCTCGAACGCGCGTGGTCAGAGCTCGGTCTCGCCGACAACACGCTCGCAAGCTATCGGCTCGATCTGGAAGGTTTCGCGCGCTGGCTCGCGCGGCATGCGAGCACGCTCGCGCAGTGCGGTCGCGAGGACTTGTTCCGTTATCTCGGCGAGCGCGGCGCGAAAGGGGGCGCGAGCGGCAAGGGTTACAAGGCGCGCTCGAATGCGCGGCTCCTTTCGAGCCTGCGACATTTTTACCGCGCGATGGTCCGCGATGGCCGTCTGCTCGCCGATCCGACGCTGCTGCTCGATCCGCCCAAGTTGCCGCGCAGCCTGCCCAAGGCGCTGGCTGAATCCGAGATCGAAGGTCTGCTGCGCGCGCCGGCCGATACGCCGATCGGTCTTCGCGATCGCGCAATGCTCGAGCTGATGTACGCGGCGGGCCTGCGCGTGAGCGAGCTCGTCGGCATCACCGCGGCGCAGGTGAACCTGCGCCAGGGTGTGCTGCGCGTGATCGGCAAAGGCGGCAAAGAACGGCTGGTTCCACTCGGCGACGAAGCCGCGCATTGGCTGACGCGTTATGTCGAAGAAGCACGCCCGGCATTGCTGAAGGGTGGGCGGAGCGACGCGCTCTTCGTCAGCAACCGCCGCGCCGCGATGACTCGCCAGATGTTCTGGACGCTGGTCAAGAAACATGCGCTCACCGCTGGCATTCCGGCCAAGCGCATCTCTCCGCACGTGCTGCGCCATTCGTTCGCGACGCATCTCCTGAACCACGGTGCCGACTTGCGCGCGCTGCAGCTGATGCTTGGGCACAGTTCTCTATCGACGACGCAGATCTACACGTTGATCGCCAAGGAAGGACTCAAGCGTCTCCACCAGCGCCATCACCCGCGCGGCTGAGTCGTAGCGATCGAAGTGTAAAGGCGGTATTTCCGTGCGCCGCTGCGCAAACGAGCGGGCTGCGGCTTTTCCGCTCGGGCGCGCACGTGAGAGAATCGATGCCTTCCGGGAACCATCCTTCGCTGGCGCTGGTCAACTCGCGACCAGGGCGGGGGCGCAAGCCGGGCCGCATCCGGCCGGTCCATGATCCGGTCCATTCTTTCGATGAGGTTCGCATGCGTTTCGTGTTCATCGTAACCGGTCTCCTTGTGGCGGCCGTCGCGTCTGCGGCGACGCCCGAAGAAACCGTCCGCCAGGCGATGAGCGCGCTCGCCCCGAAAGTGAAGGTCGATGCGGTCCAGGAATCGACGATTCCGGGCTTCTACGAGGCGATCGCCGGCGGCGAATTCGTCTACGTCACGAAGGACGGCCGCTATGTGATCGATGGCAACGCCTACGACGTCGCCAATCGGCGCGATCTGACGGCCAACGCGCGCGCCCGGGTCCGCAAGGATGCTCTCGACAAGATCGGGCCGGACAAGCGCATCGTGTTCGCGCCGCCCGCGCCGCTGATGGCCAAGCACACCGTCACCGTGTTCACCGACGTCGATTGCCCGTTCTGCCGCCGTTTCCATCAGCAGATCGCGCAGTACAACGCCAAGGGCATCGCGGTCGACTACATCTTTTATCCGCTGCAGATTCATCCGGGTGCCGACAAGCACGCTGAGGCCGTCTGGTGTTCGAAGGATCGCCCGAACGCATTCACCGGCGCGATGGCGGGTCAGGATCCCGGCAAGGCGACGTGCCCCAATCCGGTGTCGGAATTGACCGAGCTCGCCAAGTCGCTGGGCATCGGCGGCACGCCGACCGTGCTCGCCGACGATGGCACGCAGATTTCAGCTCAGATCGCGATGTCGCCGGACCAGCTCGCCGCCGAGCTCGACCGGCTGGCCGCGACGAGCGCCGCACACAATTGACGATGCGGATTCGTCCTCGCACCAGCGACAACGACGAATCCGAACGCATTCCACGCAGAATCGACCCGAGTCCACGCCAATGAACCTCCGCTACTGCCTGCCGCTCGCATTCGCCGCCGCTGCCGCGTTTGCACAAGCAGCCGAGAAACCCGAAGACGCCACCGCGCGCGCGGCCCTGCAACAACTGGTTCCGCAGGTCAAGATCGACGCGATCGAGGCCGCGCCGCTGCCGGGCTACCGTCAGGCGATCGTCGGCAGCCAGGTCGTCTACGTCAGCGACGATGGCAAATACATGCTTCAGGGCACGCTGTACGACGTGCAGAGCAAACATGACCTGACTTCATCGCGCCTCGCGGTCGATCACAAGCGCAAGGTCGACGCGGTGCCGGAATCCAAGCGCGTGGTTTTCGCGCCGGCAAAGCCGAAGTACAAGGTCGCCGTATTCACCGATCTCGATTGCGGTTATTGCCGCAAGCTCCATTCGCAGATCGCCGAATACAACAAGCTGGGCATCGAAGTGGATTACCTCTTCTTTCCGCGGACCGGGCTCAATTCGCCTTCGTACGACAAGGCCGTTTCGGTCTGGTGCGCGAAGGATCGCAACGCGGCGTTCACCGCGGCCAAGGCGGGCAAGGCCCCGACGCCTGCGAAATGCGACAACCCGGTCGCCGAGGAATACAAGCTTGGCGCGCAAGTCGGCGTCGATGGCACGCCGTCCGTGTTCGCGCCCGATGGCACCCGCATCGGCGGCTATCTTTCGCCGACCGAAATGCTCGCCAAGCTCGAGAACCTCGGCACGGCGACGCTCGCCGGAAACTGATCGCGGCGGCGGCCGACGTCATCGCCGCTTTGTCGCAAGGTCAAAATGGATCCCGGCTTTCGCCGGGACGATGC
>DASYJJ010000102.1:0-4988 GCA_035996605.1 Rhodanobacteraceae bacterium | reverse complement strand
CCGGGCCGCGAAGGCCCTTCGCAGGCAAAGTGGACGTAAAGACGCGAAAACTGCCCGGAAGAGAGGCGAAACGAAGCTCGGGACTCCCCCGACCCGGCCGAGTCTGCGCGGGAAACAGTTTTTCAAGCGCGAACAGAGTCTCGAATTCGGCAACCGCCGATCGGCGGCGATTGTTGCCGATGGGGATCAGAGTTTTTCTGAATCGAGCAGATCGGCGACCGAGTAGGTGCCAGCGGAGCGTCCGGCGATCCAGAGTGCCGCTCGAAGCGCACCGCGCGCGAAGATGTCCCGGTCGATCGCGCGATGCGTGAGCTCGATGCGCTCGCCCTCGCCCGCGAACACCACCGTGTGCTCGCCGACGATGTCGCCGGCGCGAACGACCGCAAACCCAATCGCAGACGGATCGCGCGCCGCCTTCGACGCTGTGCGATCGCGCACGGCGACGCGATCGAAATCGTCGCCGCGCGCTTCGGCAACCACGCGCCCGAGCATGAGCGCGGTACCGGACGGTGCGTCCTTCTTGTTGTGATGGTGCGCTTCGGCGATTTCGCAGTCCCATCCGTCGAGCGCCTTCGCGGCATCGCGCGCCAAACGCGCGAGCACCGCGATGCCGATGCTGAAGTTCGCGCTCCAGAGCACGGCAATCTTTGCGGCGGCCTGGTTCAACGCGGCGAATTGTGCGGGCGTGAGCCCGGTCGTGCCGCTCACGAAAGGAATCCGTCGCGCGACCGCCGCTGCGAGTGCGCTATCGAAAGCCTGTGCGGAACTGAAATCGATCAATACGGCAGGCGAAGCGGAGCTCTCGATCGATGCGGCATAGCGAAGTTCACGCGCCGAGAAACCGAAATCCTCGCGGAGTGGCTTTCCGATCATGGGCGAACCCGATTTCGCGAGCGCGCTCACGACCGGTGTACGCGGTTCCATGAGCGCAAGCCGCAGAACCGCCTGGCCCATGCGACCGGTGGCACCGTGGACCGCGATCGGGACGGTCGGATTCATCGGAAACTCCAGGCGGCGTTCGCGATAGCGTACCGCACCGAGCGTGCAGATCCGTTTCTGCACGCGAAATGCTCCGCGCGAACGGAGGAACGCGTTTGTCTAGGAGGTGACGCGATCCCAGAAGCGCTTCACGCCGTCGAGCCACGTGTTCGAAAGCGGCGAATGCGCGGCCGCTTTTTCACCTTCGAAAGTGGCTTCGAACTGCTGCAGTAATTCGCGCTGCTCACGCGTGAGCTTGACCGGCGTTTCCAAAACGACGTGGCAGAAGAGATCGCCCGTTCGGCCGGTGCGCACCGACTTCACGCCCTTGCCGCGCAGCCGGAACAACTTGCCGGTCTGAGTCTCGGTTGGTATCGAAATGCTGGTCTCGCCATCGAGCGTCGGCACCGACAACGAGCCGCCGAGCGCGGCCTGCCCGAAGCGGATCGGCACTTCGCAATGGAGATCGTCGCCATCGCGGCGGAAGATCGCGTGCGCGCGCACGCGCACTTCGACGTAGAGATCGCCCGTCGGTGAACCCGAGGGTCCTGCTTCGCCTTGGCCCGCAAGACGGATCCGATCGCCGTTGTCGACGCCGGCCGGAATCTTCACCGAGAGCGTGCGATCGTCCTCGACACGACCTTCGCCCCGGCATTCCGCGCACGGGTTGGCGACGACTTTGCCGGTGCCGCCGCAGTGCGGGCACGCCTGCTGGATCGAGAAGATGCCGTTCTGCATGCGCACGCGGCCCTGGCCACGACACGTCGTGCAGGTGGATGTCTTGCCATCGGCCGAACCGGCGCCGCTGCAGGTGCCGCACTCGACGAGCGTGGGGACTTCGATCTGCCTTTCGACGCCAAACACGGCTTCTTCGAGATCGAGCTCGATCACATAGCGCAGATCGGCGCCGCGCCTCTGCCGCCCGCGTCCGCCGCCCATGCCGAAGATGTCGCCGAAAATATCGCCGAAGATGTCACCGACATCTGCGAAACCAGCGCCGCTGCCCTGCCCGCCCGTGCCGTTGGCGAACGCCGCATGGCCGTGCTGATCGTAGAGTGCACGCTTGCGCGAGTCGGACAGGATCTCGTAGGCCTCCTTGGCTTCCTTGAACTTGTCCTGCGCTGCGGGATCGTCCGGGCATCGATCCGGATGGCACTTCATCGCGAGGCGCCGGAAAGATTTCTTGAGCTCCTCGTCGCCGGCGGTTCGTGCGACGCCGAGCACTTCGTAGTAGTCGCGCTTGTTCATTTAGCCAACACTTTTTCTTCGATGCGACGATCGGGAATGAACCACAGCGCAGCCACCGATGCGTAGAGCGCGCAGGAGACGATGGGCGCGAAAAACGCCAATGCAATGGCGAGAAGATAGACGATCGGCGACACCATCGCCTTCCAGTCGCCCCACGGTCCGCCGATCGCACGCGACAACGCGCTGTTCCTGCCGCCGTTGGCGCCGATCAGGCTACGGATCAGCGGCACCCACGAGACCGCGGTCATCAGCAACACGACGCCGTAAATCGCGGTCGGCACGGGCGCGGGAACCGGAGCAGCTTCATTCAGCCAGCTCGTCGTGAACGGAAACAGCGAAAGCCAGAAGAGAAAAAACAGGTTCGCCCACATGACCTTGCCGTTGACGTGTTTGACGGCATGCAGCATGTGGTGATGATTGTTCCAGTAGATGCCGACGTAGATGAAGCTGAGCACATAGCTCAGAAAGATATGCGCGTTCTCGGACAGCGCACGCCAGGTCGGCTCATGCGGCGGCTTCAACTCCAGCACCATGATCGTGATGATCACCGCGATTACGCCGTCGGTGAAGGCTTCGAGTCTCCCCTTGTCCATCTCGGCCCCATTCCGCGCCATTGTGCGCTGGATCGATCGTCCGCTCGCGTTTGCACGATGCGGGATCGCGATGCGACGCGCCGCCGCCGACCTTCGGGCCGGCGGCGGCGTCACATCATTTCTTCTCGTCTTTGACTTCGGTGAACTCGGCGTCGACGACGTCCTCGTTCTTCGCACCGCCGCCCTGCTGCTGCGCTTGCGCGCCTGCATCCGGACCGGGCTGGCCGCTCGCTGCGGCCGCTGCGTGCAGCGACTGCGAGGCTTCCTCGAGCTTGGTGATGCGTGTTTCGATCTGCGCCTTGTCGTCGCCCTTCATGACTTTCTCGAGATCGGACAGCGCTTCCTCGATGCGACCGATGTCTCCCGCCACCTTGCCGCCGTGATCCTTGATCGCCGCACGCGTTGCGTGCACGAGCTGATCGGCCTTGTTGCGCGTCGCGACGAGCTCGTGGAATTTCTTGTCCTCTTCCTTGTTCGCTTCGGCGTCGCGCACCATGCGCTGGATCTCTTCTTCCGAAAGACCCGAGCCGGCCTTGATCTCGATGCGCTGTTCCTTGCCGGTGTTCTTGTCCTTGGCGGCGACGTGCATGATGCCGTTCGCATCGATGTCGAACGTGACCTCGATCTGCGGCATGCCGCGGGCGGCCGCCTGGATGCCGGCGAGATCGAACTTGGCCAACGATTTGTTGTAGCGCGCCTGTTCGCGTTCGCCCTGCAGCACGTGCACGGTCACGGCGGACTGGTTGTCCTCCGCCGTCGAAAACACCTGCGATGCCGTGGTCGGGATCGTCGTGTTTTTCTCGATCAGCTTGGTGAAGACGCCACCGAGCGTCTCGATGCCGAGCGAGAGCGGCGTCACGTCGAGCAGCAGCACATCCTTGACGGTGCCCGAAAGCACGCCGCCCTGGATCGCCGCGCCGACCGCGACGGCTTCGTCGGGATTGACGTCCTTGCGCGGCTCCTTGCCGAAGAAATCCTTGACCGCTTCCTGCACCTTGGGCATGCGCGTCTGGCCACCGACGAGAATCACCTCGCCGATGTCGGCCATGCGCAAACCCGCGTCGTTGAGCGCGGTGCGGCAGGGTTCGATCGTCTTCTTGACGAGATCGTCGACCAGCGCTTCGAGCTTCGCGCGCGTCAGCTTGATATTGAGATGTTTGGGACCCGAGGCGTCCGCAGTGATGTACGGCAGGTTCACTTCGGTCTGATGCGAAGTCGAAAGCTCGATCTTCGCGCGCTCGGCCGCGTCCTTCAGACGCTGCAGCGCGAGATGATCGTTGCGCAGGTCAATGCCCTGATCCTTCTTGAATTCCTCGACCAGATAATCGATGACGCGCTTGTCGAAGTCCTCGCCGCCGAGGAACGTGTCGCCGTTCGTCGCCAGCACTTCGAACTGCTTCTCGCCGTCGATTTCCGCGATTTCGATGATCGAAATGTCGAACGTGCCGCCGCCAAGATCGTACACAGCGATCTTGCGATCGGCGCCCTTCTTGTCCAGGCCGTACGCCAGCGCAGCCGCGGTCGGCTCGTTGATGATGCGCTTGACCTCGAGACCCGCAATGCGGCCGGCGTCCTTGGTCGCCTGGCGCTGCGAGTCGTTGAAGTACGCCGGCACGGTGATCACGGCTTCGGTGACCGGCTCGCCAAGATAATCCTCGGCGGTCTTCTTCATCTTCATGAGCACCTTGGCCGAGATTTCCTGCGGCGGCATCTTCTTGCCGTCCGCGGTCTCGACCCACGCATCGCCGTTGTCATGCGCGATGATCTTGTACGGCACCATGCCGATGTCTTTCTGCACTTCGGCGTCGGTGAACTTGCGGCCGATGAGGCGCTTCACCGCGTAGAAAGTGTTCTTGGGATTGGTCACCGCCTGGCGCTTGGCAGTTGCGCCGACGATGACTTCGCTGTCCTTGAAGGCGACGATCGAAGGCGTCGTGCGATCGCCTTCGGCGTTCTCTATGACCTTGGCGGTCGTGCCTTCCATGACCGCGACGCACGAGTTGGTCGTGCCGAGGTCGATACCAATGATCTTGCCCATCTCTCTTACTCTCCCGCGCTGATTCGTTTCGGCCCTGCGGCCGCTGATGCGGCGAAAAATTGGGGTTTGCGCCAGTGTTTCAAGTCATTTCCGCACATCCGCGCCCCGTTCCGGCCACACTTGCAAGTTCA
>DASYJJ010000101.1:0-7186 GCA_035996605.1 Rhodanobacteraceae bacterium | reverse complement strand
GGAGCTCGAAAAGCACCCGCCACTGTCTCGGACTCAACGCGAAAGGCCGGTGCGAATCCTGCAGATTGAGCACACGCGCGACATCCGCGTGCCCCGCATACAACGACGTCGACCAATCGCCGCGAGCCACGAGCGTGCACGGTTGGCCGAAACGGCCATGAAGATGCCGCAGCAGCGGTTGCAGAAGCACCATGTCGCCAAGCCGGCCGAAACGCACCACGACTGGACTTGCCGCTCGCGGCACTGCAACGGAATCCGGCAAGATCGCGCTGCGTGCTATCCGATCGTGATGCGTGGACGCAAGCCGCGCTGACGGTTCCATCGATCGATCAGGCACCCGGCGTCAGCGGCACTGCGTCGGCGACCTGCTCCGGCGTGCGTGTTCCGATTTCGAGAACGGCGTCGCGGCTGCCGTAAGGTCCCCACATCTTCGCGTCGGTGACCGAGAACAGTGCGACCGTTGGCGTTCCCGAAGCGCACGCGAGATGCATGATGCCGCAATCCGCGCTCACGAACAGCGACAGGCCGGACAGGACGCACGCCAGTCGCCGCAGATCGCTCGAATAGAACGTTGGAAAACCGTCGCCGAGCACAGCTGCACCGGAAACAGGCACGATTTCCAGAATCGGGACACCCGGCGCCCGCGCTGCAAGTCGCGTTGCGAATTGCCGCCACCACTGCGCACCGAGCCGTTTCGGACCGGTCGCGCTGGTGAAGAGTCCGATGACCGGCGCGGCCGGCGCGCTCGCTGAAACGAGTCCGGCAAGAAATTCCGCGCCGAGCTCGCGTTCGCTCGGCGTCAGGCACACATCCAGGGGCGGATAGGCCTCATCGACGGCGCGCCCGGTCGCGCTGCGAAGAAGATATACCGGCAGCTGACCGACGTGGCGTATCGTCTCCGGCCGCGCGACGCCGTGGCTGAGAACGCCGCTCTTGCCAGCCGCTACGAAACCGAGTTTCTTCGTTGCTCTCGTGGCGAGCACGCCGATGCGATCCGATTGCGAGCTGACGCAAGGATCGATCGCGAGATCGTAGTTCTGCGAACGCAAGGTCCGCACGATGCGCCAAAGTTGCCATGGCGCTGCGACACCGTGACGCGGCAGCCGGTAGATGTGGCGCACGCATCTGAAACTTCCGAATATCTTTTCGGCGACCGGCGAGCGCGTCACCACATCGACTTCGGCGCCTGGATAAATGTTTTCCAATTCACGCAACAGTGGTGTCAGCAGGAGCGTGTTTCCCAGCGTATGGCTGACGTGGCAGATCAGGATTCGATGGATTCCGAACGACGGCAGCAGTGCGCTGCCCGTTGCGCTCCGGCCTCCGCCGAAGGCGAGCCGCACCAGCCGGCGCGCAATGCGCCGCCGCAACGACTGGAGCGCTGCGGTATTTGAAATCGGGATCGTGTTGCTCATCCTGCTCGCTATCCGACCAGAATCCGCGCCCACGGCATGGCGCGCCTGGGCGAACGAGCGCGACTATGAACCGCGTTGCTTTCGGTCAGGTTTCACGAGATCTGCGTAACATGATGCGTCGGCTGCGCTGGAAATGTTCCGCATTCGGATCTTGCATGAACCTTACAAAGCTTAAGCACCCGAGCGCGTTCGCGCCGATTCTCATGTCGCTCGCGGCACTGATCCTCGTGCTATGGCACGTTGCAGTTTCGGGCGTGGCCCGCGAAGCGGATGAAGGAACGGCAGCGCATCTCTTTCAGCTGCTCATGGCCGGACAAGTACCGCTCGTGGCATTCTTTGTCGTGAAATATTTCCGAAGCAGTCCCGGGCAGACGTTCTCAATCATAGGACTGCAGATCGCCGTCGCGCTGCTGGCGCTCGCGCCCGTATTCATTCTCGGTCTGTAGGCCGTGCGATCGCATGCGGTCAATGGATCCGCGCAAAGGAACTCGACGCGACATCCACCGCGAAGTCCCGAACGCAACTGCTCCGCACTCGAATGCGGAGTCAGAACTTCAGAGCAATCCCTCGATCGGAAAGAGGCGTGTCATGCTGGCCTTGAGCCTGCGCCACGAGCTCGTCTGCGGCGCATCGTCGTAGAGCACGGCCTTTCCATCGGCGGTCGTCTCCCAATACACGTTCTTGCCATCGGGCTTGAGAAGAACGCGATAGGTCACTTCGGGCGCCGTCCCCAGCTTGAACAGGTCGTTCAATTTCTTGGCAAGCGTCTCTGAAGTAACCAGAACGCCATCTTCGGTATTGAGAGAGGCCGATCTAGGATCGAGATTCATCGAGCCGACGAACGAGCGATCGTCGTCGACGATCATCACTTTCGCATGCAGGCTCGACGCGGAGAGTCCGATGCCTGCTGACGACGTGCTTCGGCGTGCGGCATCGGGCTTGAGTTCGTACATGAGTACCCCGGACGCAAGCAGCGGGGGACGATACGTCGCATAGGCCGCGTAAACATTGTCCGCATCCGTCGATGACAACGAGTTCGTCAGCACGGAAACCTCGACGTGCGCCGCACGCCGTTGCTGCAGATACGCGACGCCCTTGTCGCCGGGCACGAAATACGGTGAGACGAGCACGATGCGATGCTGCGCGCCATCCAGCCACTCGCGGATGCGCGGCGTCAGATGCAGATCGTGCGGATCGACGTCCGGATTGACCTTGTCCGGATCGTCGGCCACAAAAGTCGTTTCGCCCCAATCCCACTTCTCCGTAGTGTCCTGGCGCGAGACGTCACCGATGCGAGCGATCGCCCGGTTCGCGTATTCCGTCTGCCCGATTTCGCGCGCGTTCTTGGCCAGCGCTTCACGGATCGCGGAGAACTCGGTGGGCTTCGTGGAATCGTGCCGGAACGCAGCGATCGGTACCGATGGCGTGCTGTTCCAGTAGGTATCGAACGACCGGGTGATTTGCGCAATCACGGGACCGACCACCAGCACATCGAGATCGCGGAAATTGACGTCGCCGGCAACATCGAAATACTCGTCGCCAATGTTGCGTCCGCCCACGACGGCGAGCGCACTGTCGACAATGAAAGACTTGTTGTGCATGCGCCGATTGAGGCGCGAGAAATCCCCAGCGAACTGCTTGCCCATGCCCCACATCGAACCCGTGCGCTCGTGGAACGGATTGAAGAGGCGAATGTCGATGCCCGGATGACCATCCAACGCACGCAGCACATCGTCCTTGCCGGCCATGTGCAGATCGTCGAGCAGGATGCGCACGCGGACGCCGCGGTCCGCGGCTGCGATCAGATGTTGCGCCAGCAGTTTGCCGGTTGCGTCGCTGTGGAAGAGGTAGTACTGCAGGTCGATCGAATACTTTGCGCGATCGGCCAACACGACGCGGGCCAGCAATGCATCCATCGAATCACTGAGCAGGACGAGTCCGGAATTGTCGCCATGATTCGACGACACACGGTTCGCGTACTCAACCAGCGGCGAATCGGCATGCGCAGGAATCGTCGCGCTCGGTTCCTTGACGTAATCGGGACGCAGGTCCGACCGCGTGCACGCGCCGAGCGCGAGCATTGAAGCCAGCACGCAAGGTCCGAGCCACTGGCCATTCTTGATGATCGCGCGGCTGCCCTGTTCTCGGCTCAAGATAGCGGCGCCCGGTCTTGCGACGCTGCGACAGGCGCCGCCTGGCGTTCGCGGTCTTGGATACGGCGTACTTTCTTCATCGGCAGTCCACCAGAGCCTGATTGGGCGAGATGGAATTGCGAATCCTCGCGTCCGCGAGATGCTACGCCTCACCTGCGGCCGTATGAGACCGTAGAAATACTGTGGTCGCCGAACGCGGCGTTTCGATGCAGCTCGTCGAGAAGGCTGGGGCCCGACGCTAGTTCTCTTGCAGCCCGGCGCGATGACGCCGGAGAGCATCGCGGCGCGCCACCAAACTCTTGAGGCCGTGTGCGAAGTCTGCCGAACCGCCCGGCTTCGACAAAAGATCGATCAGCGCCGCAAGAATCTCATCGTGAGCCTGAAGATCTTTCCGCAGTGCGCGAATCTCCAGCTCGTGGACGGTGACTTTCTGCTCGAAGGTGAGATTCTCGAAGTCCATGCCCGCAGTGTTGCCGGACCGGCGTCGACGTATCGTCAAGCGCGTCCCCCAAACTGCGGGGAAAATCCCTCAAAGGCCCGCGGCAGGGTCGAACTAGCGGCCGCGGGCCGCGGGAGCGGCCGGGCGGCCTTGCATGCGGCCCACAACCGCCAATGCGATCGCGACGATAACAAGCGCGACGCCCAGTGCAGGAATCAGCATCAGGAAAGGAATCGCGAACACGCCCGCGGCGATGGCCCAGCTGAGCGGTCCATGCCTGGGTTCCGGCGTCGCCACGCCGACGCGCGTCGCCAGCAGGTGATCGAGGCTGAATCGGCCGCCACCACCGAAAATCAGCGGCAACAGCATCACCACGAACAAAAGCGGCAACTTGAAATTGCCGTGGCCCATGTCGGTGATCGCGTATCCCTTGGCGAGATCGCTCCACATCGTCAGCATGCTCGGCCAATGCACTGCCGCAGTCGCGACGAAGGTCAGGAACAGCAGAACGAACGCGAAGAACCGCGTGCCGAGGCCGATCCAGATCATCACGGCGCCGATCAGCTCGAACCAGGTCGAGAGCTGCCAGCTGAAGCCGGCCGGGATCACGTCGAACGGAAACGGAAACCGCGACTGGATATCGGCGAACCAGTTGTCGCCGTGCAGCTTCTCGAGGCCCGATTCCCAGAATTCCCAGCCCATGATCAGGCGCAGGACCAGCGGCGGGATGGTTTGTGCGACCGCGTCGAGACGCGCTGTCAACGAAGTCCACAAGCCGAGCATGGGGTTGGCGCTTGGATTCATCGGTTTCTCCGCGGCATGGCACCAGTCATCGATCGGGCGCAAAGGACCGGCAAAAGCCCGCGCGGCTTGCACGGACAAATGATGAATCTCTTGCTCGTCCGTGCGGCTCAGCTGCCAGCGTCACTTCAACCCTTCACACGGAAACGCGGGCTGCAACGCCTGCACGATCAGCGTCGTTGCTCCGTTGTGCAATTCTTCGGGATGCCCCTTGACGTATTTGGTGATGAGGCCTACCTGCTGCGCGGAGGAGACCTTCGCCGTGATGCAGAATCGGACTCCGTTCATCGAATCCTCGACGCCGCGCACGTAGCCGGTGAACGCGCTTGCGCTGAGCTCGTCTTCGCGGGTGGCGGTCTTGCTGGTGTTCACGCGATTCCACGCATCGAGCAGCTGGGTAAATTCATCGCCCCGCATCGCATGCGCCGCCGTCGCAATGAGCATGCCGATCATGATCGTGAAAACTCGGGTCATCATCGTTCTCTTCCTGTGAATTGCGCCGCGGGGTGGCACCGCGCTCGTTGGGGTTTGAAAGGGAGCGCGGCGATCCTATCATCGTCGCACCGCGCGATTGGACGTATCGCCCCAACGCGGAGTCGTCCGGCGCCCTGCGATAGGGCTACCCCGATTCTTTACGTTCGGAAACGGTCTGGTCGATCCATGCGGCGACGACATCGGCGATCCCGGCAATCACCATCGCATCGGAACGTCCGCTCCGTGCCGGCACATGGAACGAATGATCGGCGTCCGCAACGAGGCTGAGCGTCGAATCCGCGCCGAGCCTTTCCGTCAGCGCCCGCACGAGCGCCAGATCGGCAAGATCATCGCGCGTGCCTTGCACGAACAGCATCGGAATATGCACGTCGGACAGATGCGTCGCGCGATCATCCGACGGTTTTCCAGCGGGATGCAGCGGAAAGCCAAGGAATACAAGGCCGTCCACGCCCGGCAGCGGTTCCAGCGACTGCGCTTGCGACGTCATGCGGCCGCCGAAGGATTTCCCGCCGGCGAACAGCGCACATCCCGGCAGCCGCTGCTTCGCTTCCGCAACCGCCGCACGCACAGTCGCGTGCGCGATTGCGGGCGCATCGGGACGCCGCGATCCGAACTCCATATAAGGAAACTGATACCGCAAAGTGGCGATTCCATGTTGGGCAAGTTCGTTCGCAATACTCGCCATGAATGGATGCCGCATGCCTGCGCCGGCGCCGTGCGCGAGCACATAGCAAGCGCGCGATTTCGCGGGCGCAAGCAGGATGCCCGAAACCTGGCGCCCGGCATCCACCGCCATCGTCACGTCGCGAGGCTCGTCGGTCGCCGTCACGGATTCGCCCATCGCAGCAGCGTTTGCGCATACGGCGGCGCCGTTGGCTCGTGCATGAAATACACGTAGATCTCTCGCCACTTCGTCGCGAGCAGTCGATCGACCCAACGTTTCAGATCGTCGTCCGAATATTCTTCGAGTCGCAACCGGATGTAACCGAACGGCGCGGTCTCGACGAGCGGCGGCGGCGCGTTGTCCTCGCGTTCGGAGAGGCACAGCGAAGCGTTGACTTGCCTCAGTGCATCGTAAACATCGTCCGAGAACCAGGTTTCGTTGCGGAACTCGAACGCGGCGCGATGATCATCCGGCAACAATGCGAGAAAGGCGGTCAAACGCGGCAGGTCCTTCTTGAGGAACGGCGGCAATTGAAACAACACCGGGCCGCGCTTGGCGCCAAGCGTCGCGAGATTGCGATATAGGAAAGCGACCGAATCAGCCGCGTCTTCGGCTTTCAGGCGCGCATCGTGCGTGATGCGCCGCGAAGCCTTGATGGCGAAGCGAAACGATTCCGGCGTCGAGCCCGCCCAGGTTTCCAGCACGCCGGTTTTCGGCATCTGGTAGAACGTGTTGTTGATCTCGACGGTCGGAAGTCGCTCCGCGTACCAGGCGAGCATCGCGTCCGGCTTGATCTTTTCCGGGTAGAAGCTGCCCTGCCACTCCTTGTAAGAGTAGCCGCTCGCGCCGGCGATGATTCGTGCGGGAGTCACTTCGATGCGTCCGAACTCTTAGAATCCAGGCATGGCCAAGACGGCAAAAGGCAAGCTCAGCGAATATTCGGCGAAGCGGGCCTTCGATGTCACGCCTGAGCCCGGCCCGGAGGTAGCCGATTCGGGTATTGGGCCGCTGCTTTTCGTCGTGCAGCAGCACTCGGCGCGAAGGCTGCATTACGATTTCAGGCTCGAATGCGACGGCGTGCTGAAGTCCTGGGCGGTGCCCAAAGGCCCCTCGCTGGACCGCAACGACAAGCGCCTGGCCGTGATGACCGAGGATCACCCGTACGACTACGGCTCGTTCGAAGGCGTGATCCCGAAAGGCCAATACGGCGCGGGCGAGG
>DASYJJ010000100.1:0-1619 GCA_035996605.1 Rhodanobacteraceae bacterium | reverse complement strand
CGCTGACGATGCGCCGCACGGCCGCCGCGAAAAAGCTCGGCGCAGCGGTTACCTCGCTGATGGCCGAGCTCGGCATGCGCGGCGTCTTCGAGGCCGCGCTTATTCCCGAAGCATCGAGCGAACCCGATCCGAACGGCGCCGAGCGCTGCGAGCTGCTCGTCGCCGCGAATCCCGGCACGCCGCCGCGGCCGCTGCGCAAGGTCGCATCGGGCGGCGAGCTGTCGCGCATCAGCCTCGCGCTCGAAGTCGCCGCGCTTGGGCTCGATCCGGTCGGCACGATGGTGTTCGACGAAGTCGACGCCGGCATCGGCGGCGCGATCGCCGAAGTCGTCGGACGCAAGCTCCGCGATCTCGGCGCTAGGTCACAGGTTTTCTGCGTGACACACCTGCCGCAAGTCGCCGCGCTCGGCCACCATCACCTGCGCGTCGTCAAATCCAGCGACAAGGACTCGACGCACATGCGCATCGAGACGCTCGAAGGCGCGACACGACGCCACGAAATTGCGCGCATGCTCGGCGGGATCGATATCACGCGCGAAACCGTGGCGCATGCGGAGCAGATGTTGGGCCTCGCCACCCCGCCGGCCAAGAGCCCTCCGAACGCAGGCCGCCGTCGCCGCTGAGCCGCTGATCATCGCCGTTGGCGCGTGGTCGCGGCTGTCTTCGCTCCTACAAATTTTTTCGCGCCAGCAGAATCCTGTGGGCGCGATTTCGTGAAGCCGGATTCAACCCAAACGATTGTTCAGTTGGAGTCGAAACGCCCGGAGAAAATCGAGTCGAACTCGAACGCGCCGATATCGGTCGTGACATTGCCGCCCTTTCCGGTCGTTCGCGGATAGCCGAGACCACGCTGATCGGTCGTAATCCCGTGAGAGATCAGGTTGTCATTGCCTGCACCCAGCGCCGGACTGCCGGGCAGCAATGCATGCGTCCGAGTCGGGCCGCCGTTGAACTGCAGCGGACCGAGCTTTGGGTCTGCGGTCACCGTAATCACGTTCGGATCCGAAACGCTCGACGCCATCACGAGGCTGTTGGCTCCGGCCAGAACGCCCTGGAGCATTGAAAGATCCGATGGGGTGTTCATCGCACCCGCGGTGTTGTCGGCGATGATCGAACTCTGCAGCGACAGCGTGCTGCTGGCCGACGAACTTGCGAAAGCCACGGCGCCATAGGGCGAATTGGTTTCGGCATGGTTGAATGCGATGGTGCTGTTCGAGATCGAGAGCGAGACGTTGGTCGATACGGAGTCAAGAGCGGAGACGAACTTGTGGGCAGTATTGCCTGAGATCGTGCTGTCGACGATGGTCGTGGCTTCCCTGAACATCAGCGCGCCGCCATAGGAAGCCGTGTTGTTGTCGATCGTCGATCCGTAGATCGCTATTCCCTCAAGTGCATAGGCACCTCCGCCGATACCGCCGCGGCTTGGACTGTCGCCGGCCACGTTTTCGCTGATCGAGCTGTAGTAGGAGATCAGGTTGTTCGCTTGAATGCCGCCGCCTGAGCCGCTCGACGCCGGTGCAAGCGCCTGGTTACCGGATACGTTGCTTCTGGTGAGAATGAGAGTTCCCAGGACATGGATGCCGCCGCCACGGGCGTAAGTCGTGTCGCTCAGCGCCTCG
>DASYJJ010000099.1:0-8125 GCA_035996605.1 Rhodanobacteraceae bacterium | reverse complement strand
AATGGCTGGAAAATCAAGTCGGCCCAATAGTTTACGTTCTGGCGAGTGTCGCCGCCAGAGGGTATTCGGGATAGCATGGCGCGCAAGCCGGCGCTTGGCAGCGTGATGCAGCTTATGGAAACTCTGGCGCCGGGAAGGGTTCAATGATGTCCATGTCGCGCCGATTTGCCACGCCGCTGTTCCTGGCCCTGCTTTGGGGCGCGGGCGCTCTTGGCGCGAATTCGGCAGCGCGAGCCGGTGTGCTCTATCGATGCGAAGGGCCGAACGGCTCGATCGCGTATACGAACAAGGCGGCCAATTTCACCAAATGCAGCGAGGTCTCGCGTTATGCCGACGCGCCAGTGAAGAAGGCGACCCGGCACGCCGTATCGATGAAAACGCC
This sequence comes from Rhodanobacteraceae bacterium, assembly GCA_035996605.1. Classification (GTDB taxonomy): domain Bacteria; phylum Pseudomonadota; class Gammaproteobacteria; order Xanthomonadales; family Rhodanobacteraceae; genus Dokdonella_A. The sequence continues at coordinate 7,743 of DASYJJ010000099.1, read as the reverse complement.
CGCCGCGCCGACCGCACTCGCCAGCAATGGAAAGGGCTGGGAGTATCGCGAAAACGTACATGAACAACCCGACGTGAAAGCGGCGTCGTCCGGCGTGACGAGCACGGCGATGCCGCTGCGCGCGACGGAGTCCGGTGTGGAAAGCACGGCGCTGTTGATAAGGACGACGCCTCTCTCGCTGCCTGTCGCCAATATGATCGCGAGTGCCGAGCCTGCGGAAGTCGCGCCAGCGAAACCTTTGCCGAAGATCCTGCGCAGCGCGGTCTATCGCGTGCAGCGCGCGGGCGGCATCACCGAATACACCAACGTCAAGCCGGCGAGCGGCGCTTCGTTCGCGGTGCTGTTCACGTACATCGCGACCTGCATCGCCTGCGATGTGCATTCGAAGATCGACTTCGCGCGAACTGCGCTCAATCTCGATGCGTTCAAGGACGAGATTGCGGCGGCAGCGGCCAGCACGGGTGTCGATGTCGCGTTGTTGCGCGCGGTGATCCACGCCGAATCTGCGTTCAATCCGATGGCGCTTTCGAACAAAGGTGCGCAGGGGCTGATGCAGCTGATGCCTGATACGGCCGGCGATCTGGGTGTCAACGATGCGTTCGATGTCGCACAGAACATCGGCGGCGGCGCGAAGTATCTCGCGCAGCTGCTGAAGGATTTCAACGGCAACACGCAGCTCGCGACCGCGGCGTACAACGCTGGCGAAGGTGCTGTGCAGAAATATGGCGGTGTACCGCCTTACGATGAGACGCAGGTCTACGTGCAACGCGTGGAGCAGCTGCGGGATCGGTACAAGAAGGCGCTCTGACGTTTTCGCCCCTCCTGCTTGCGGGAGAGGCCGCCGCAGGCGGCAGAGGGAAGCGGAGTGGAACGTCTCGCCAGATTGCCCTCACCCTAGCCCTCTCCCGCAAGCGGGAGAGGGGATTGAGAGCGTGACCGCTTGCCCTCGCCGTGGTGCTCTCGGCAAGGGGAAGATGGGATTGACTGGATCAATCCCGCCGCTTGACGTTGATCAAGCGCCCGTCGTGCTCGGCGGCGGCCGTTGCACGAGCGTCAGATCGGCACTGAACGGCGCGTTGCGGCGCAGTCCTTCGACGTGCACCTTCGTGCCGGGTGCGAGCGCGGCTTCGCGGTTGAGCAAATCGATTTGGTCGACGATCGGGCTTCCATCCAGCGACTGCAGCACGTCGCCGGGCTGGAGTCCGGTCTGCGCGGCGGGGCTTTCCGGAATCACACGCAGAATGAACACGCCGCGCTGGCGCTGGGTAGCGCCCGCCTGCAGCGGAAGATCGGTGTAGTCGGCGCCGATCCAGCCGCGGATCACCTTGCCGTTTTTAATGATCTGTTCGAGCACCGCCTTGGCCGTCGCGACGGGAATGGCGAAGCCGATGCCTTCGGCGCCCGGCGTGTAGGTGCGTCCGTCGGATGTCGGCGTGCGCGGATATACCGCCGTGTTGATGCCGACCAGCTCGCCGGTTGCGTTGACCAGAGCGCCGCCGGAATTTCCGGCGTTGATCGCGGCGTCGGTCTGGATGAAATCCTCGTAGTTGGACATGCGCAGCTGACGGCCGGTCGCGCTGACGATGCCCATGGTCACGGTCTTGCCGATGCCGACCGGATTGCCGATCGCGAGAACGACGTCGCCGACGTCGACCGCCGCATCGTCCGGGATGTCGATCGTCGGCAAGTCCTTTGCGTCGATCTTCAGCACCGCGAGATCGGTTTCGGCATCGGTGCCGACGACCTGCGCATGCGCGGCGCCGTTGTCGAGTCCGACCTGGATGTCATCGGCGCCGGCGACCACGTGATTGTTGGTCAGGACATAACCATCGGCAGTGAACACGACACCCGAGCCTAGGTTCTGCTGTAGCTTGCGCATCGGCCGGCCCTGCACGATGCCAAGCAAGCGCATCGTCAAGGAATCGCGAAGTTCCTGCCGTGGCGCGAGATACGTCGTGATCTTGTTCGCATAGATGTTGACCACGGCCGGTGACGCGCGCGACACCGCTTCGGCGTACGAGACCGGACCTTGCGCGCGACCGACGATCGCGGTTCGGGTTGTCCCGGTCGCTTTCGCGCCGCGCAAGCGCGATACGAGATCCGGCGCCAGCACGCTCAACAGGAACGCAGCCGCGAGGCCGATCACGGCGCAGCGGGCTACGAAGGTGAGGGTGCGGATCGTTGCGGGAGACATCGAATTCGCGAGCGAGGCGTCGGCAGGTTCACAGCGCAGCGAGCGGAGTTTGATTGTGCGGTGCGGAGGCGTTCGTTAAACTATCACGATTTTGGGGCTCGCCCTAACGCGGGCGGCGTTCCGCGCGCGGGATTGCGGCGCGCCGACGCGCCCATACCTACATAACGCAGCCCGAAAACTGCTGTTTTTGAAGCGTGCGGCCAGGACGGCCGCTCTGTTCTTGCGATCACGGAGGATCGCACCAAGTACCGAGGTGCTGGATGGCGAGCGATGCGGTAATAGACAAAGGTCGTCGCCGGTTCCTGACGACGACGACAGCGGTTGTCGGTGGTGCCGGCGTCGTGGTCGCGGCGATTCCTTTTATCAAGTCGTGGGAACCGAGCGCGGCGGCGAAGTCGGCGGGCGCGCCGGTCGAGGCTGATATCAGCAAGATCGAGGCTGGCCAGAAAGTCACCTTCGCGTGGCGCGGTCTGCCGGTGTTCGTGATCAACCGCACCAAGGCACAGCTCGACACGTTGACGGCCGTCGACGCGCAGCTCAAGGATCCGAAGTCGGAAAACTCCGACCAGCAGCCGAAGTATGCAGAGAACGAGCATCGCTCGATCAAGCCCGAGTGGCTGGTCGTCGTCGGCATCTGCACGCATCTGGGCTGCGTGCCGGATTTCTTCCCGGACCTGAAACCCGAACCTTTCGATCCGCAGTGGAAGGGCGGTTTCTATTGCCCGTGCCACAAATCGCGTTACGACATGGCCGGCCGCGTCTATGACGGCGTGCCGGCACCGGCGAACCTCGCCGTACCGTCGTACAAGTTCATCGACGACACGCACATCATGATCGGTGTCGATCCGCAAGGAGCCGCGTGATGGGCACGACATACGTTCGCCTGCACCCGAGGAACAAGGTGCTCGGATGGATCGAAGATCGGCTGCCGTGGCTTTCGTTCCTGTCCGCGCACACGACCGGTTACTACGCGCCGAAGAATTTCAATCTCTGGTACTACTTCGGTTCGCTCGCGCTGGTCGTGCTGGTCAATCAGATACTGACCGGCATCTTCCTCACGATGTTCTACAAACCGAACGCGGCCGAAGCGTTCGCGTCGGTCGAATACATCATGCGCGATGTCGACTGGGGCTGGCTGATCCGCTACATGCACTCGACGGGAGCGTCCCTGTTCTTCGTCGTCGTGTACTTGCACATGTTCCGCGGGCTCATGTACGGCTCGTACAAGAAGCCGCGCGAGCTCATCTGGATCATCGGCATGCTGATTTTCCTAGCGCTGATGGCCGAAGCCTTCATGGGTTACGTGCTGCCGTGGGGCAACATGTCGTTCTGGGGCGCCAAGGTGATCATCTCGCTGTTCGGCGCGATTCCGGTGATCGGCGATGCGCTGGTGCAATGGATCATGGGCGATTACCTGCCCGCCGATGCGACGCTGAATCGATTCTTCGCGCTGCATGTGATCGCACTGCCGCTGGTGCTGCTGCTGCTGGTCGTGCTGCACCTCGGAGCGTTGCACGAAGTCGGTTCGAACAATCCCGATGGCGTCGAGATCAAGGACAAGAAAAAGCCGGACGGCACGCCGCTCGATGGCATCGCGTTCCATCCGTACTACACGGTCAAGGATCTGTTCGGCACTGGATTCTTCCTCTTGCTCGCAGCGTTCATCATCTTCTATGCGCCGACGTTCGGCGGCTGGTTCCTCGAGCACGACAACTTCATTCCGGCGAACAACCTCGCCACGCCCGAGCACATCAAACCGGTGTGGTACTTCACGCCGTTCTACGCGATGTTGCGCATGATCCCGGCCAAGCTGCCCGGTGTCATCGTGATGTTCCTCGGTATCGTGCTGCTGTTCTTCATGCCGTGGCTCGATCGCGGCGTCGTGAAGTCGGTGCGCTACCGCGGCCTCGGCTACAAGATCGCGCTTGGTCTCTTTGCACTTTCGTTCGTGATGCTCGGAGCGGTCGGCGCCGGCGTAACAGCCGAGAAGATTCCCGAGTGGTTTGGTGCGGACGCCAACGTGACCACGATCGAAAACGCGTTCGGCCGCTTCTGGCTGATCGTCTACTTCGCGTTTTTCGTATTCCTCTGGGCCTACACCTATTTCCGCAAGGAAAAGACCAAGCCGGTTCCTGAGCGGGTGACGACCCATGCGTGAGATCGCGAGCCGCGCCTACCACGTCATTTCGGGCAACCGCATGCTGCGGAACTTCGCATTCGTCGCTCTCGCAACATTCGGCCTCACGGGCGTCGCAAACGCCGCGCAAGGCGAGGGCATGGAGCCTGCCAATGTGCGCATCGATAATCCCGCGTCGTTGCAGCGCGGCGCGCGTCTCTTCTTCAACTATTGTTCGGGTTGCCACAGCCTTCAGTATTTGCGCTTTTCGCGCATCGCCGAGGATCTCAAGCTCGACGAGAAGGACGTGGAAAACAACCTGATCTTCAACGGCGCGAAGATCGGCGACAAAGCCATCAACAACATGCCGGCTGCGATGTCCGCGGGCTGGTTCGGCAAGACACCGCCGGATCTTTCGCTCGAAGCACGCGCGAAGGGATCGGACTGGATCTACAACTATCTGAAGTCGTTTTATCTCGACTCGAGCCGGCCGGTCGGCTGGAACAACACCGTGTTCCCGAACGTCTCGATGCCGAACGCACTCTGGGAGCTGCAGGGCCTTCAGGTGGCGGTCAAGCCCCCGGCCGAAAAGGGTGGCGAGGCGGCCATCGAGAAGCTCGAAATCAAGACGCCCGGGCGCCTCGATGCGGAGCAGTACGATCAGGCGGTCCGAGACATCACGGCATTTCTCGAATACGCCGGCGAACCGGCGGCCTTGAAGCGCACGTCCATGGGCGTCTGGGTGCTGCTCTACCTCGCGCTGTTCACCTTCATCGCCTGGCTGCTCAAGCACGAATACTGGAAGGACGTCCATTGACCAGCGCCTAGCGCGGCGCGGCCAATAGCGCCGCGCGGTGGCTCGTTCCTCGAATAGCCGCTCGATTTCTGGCGGCTTCTCCCGGCCCCAGCGGCAAGTGCCCCGTCATGACGCACCGCGGCACGAATTCATGCGCGGCGAGCCGTCTAGGCGGTTGTCGGAGCGCGTAGTACATTCCCCGGGGCCGGCTGGTTCCCGGGAGGGGGTTCGAGAATGGCGTTGAGTCAGCGTTCGCGTACGGTTTTAACCCTGTATTCGGCCCGGGATTGCATTCATTGCCATCGCGTTCGCCTCGTGCTGGCCGCCAAAGGCGTGACCTACGATCTGGTTCCGGTCGATCTGGACGATCCACCCGAGGACCTGCTCGATCTGAACCCATACAACTCGGTGCCGACGCTCGTCGACCGGGATCTGGTGCTGTACGACACCAGCGTCATCTGCGAATACCTTGACGAGCGCTATCCCCATCCGCCGCTGATGCCGGTCGATCCGCTCTCGCGCGCGCGCTTGCGCCTTGCGATCGTGCGCATCGAGAACGACTGGCTGACGCTCGTCGATCAGATCGACGCCGGCGGCCGCACCGCCGATGCCGCGCGCAAGGCGCTCCGCGATGAGTTGATGAAGAACGCGTCCGCGTTCAAGGCTTCGAAGTTCTTTCTGAGCCCGGAAATGAGTCTCGCCGACTGCGCACTCGCGCCGTTGATCTGGCGGCTCGACGCGCTCGGCGTTCAGCTGCCGCGCGAGGCGCATGTCATCATCGACTACGGCGAACGTATATTCCGAAGCCAGGGTTTTGCCCGCAGCCTGACTCCTGAAGAGAAACTCCTGCGACCGTGATGTTTCAGTCAAGCCACTCTCGCCGCGCCGCGAACGCGCCGGTGCGGACATCATGACCTCGCCGACGGTGATGTCGTCGAATCGTCCGTATCTTTTGCGGGCGCTCTACGAGTGGATCAGCGACAACGGCCTGACGCCGTACATCCTCGTCGATGCGACGAACACCGGAGTGCGCGTCCCGCCTGGCGCAGCGAAGGACGGCAAGGTCGTGCTCAACATTGCCGCCCGCGCCGTCACGCAATTCGAAATCAACAACGAGCGCATCCGTTTTCTAGCGCGCTTCGGCGGCGTCAGCCAGGCCGTGGATATTCCGATGGTCGCGGTACTCGCGATCTACGCGCAGGAAAACGGGCAGGGCATGATGTTCTCCGCCGAGAACACGCCGGAACCTCCACCGCCTGCGACTCCGAAGCCGGACGAAGCGGTGAAGAAGCCGCATTTGCGGGTGGTGAAGTAGACCGCGGCTCGCGTCGAAACGCAGAATTCAAAGCATTGTCAGTTGAGCGTGCGGATTCCCACCACGCTCGGCACCACACGAAGATTCGCCGCCTGCGGCAAACTCCACGCTCCAAGTTGATGCCCGCGCAAATCGAGATGCCCGCGATGCCGATCGCTGCCATCCATGCTGATCTCGAATCCGTAGCGACGCACCAGCGTCGGCAGGCCGTCGACGCGTTCGATGCGCAGGCGCGTCATCGAGACGGTCTGGTCCAGCAGTTGCACGCCGGCGTCCCGGCAGAGCTCGCGGCCGTATCGGACCGCGCGTTCGCGGGCACCGAGCGCGTCCATCCAGAGCCATACCGTGCAGGCGATCGCGAGCAGAAAAAGCCAGGTTCCGAGCATGAACCGAGTGTGCGGGCGCGGGGTCCGGGTCGCAAGGGCGGCGCAACGTGATCCGCCGCCAAGTTTGCGGCCGTCCGTCCGGTTACAATCCGTTTCAAGGGGTTGGACGTTTGTGCGCGCAGGCGGCGATGGCAGGGGCGTTGCCGGCGGCGGCATGAGCGCGGCGTCTGCTCCGACCACAGGGGGGACGCGATGAAACTGATTTTTCCGAATGGCGAGCACGCGCCCGTTGCGCTCGACGAGGGCGTGACGCGCGTCGGATCGGCGGCGGATTGCTCGCTCGTGCTGACCGCGCCCGGCGTCGCCGCGCATCACTGCGAAATCGAAACGCGCGGCGGGCAGACGACATTGCGGTCGGTCGATGACACTGCGCCGACCGTGCTCAACGGCCGCCAGATCACGCAGGAAATGCCGTTGAAGCCGGGCGATCTGGTGTTGTTCGGCCGCATCGGCTGCCGCGTTTCGTCCGATCGTCCGGTGGCTGCGACGATGCCTCCGCCACCCGTGAAAAAATCCGGCAGCGAAGATGCCCGCACGCGCGTGCGCAACACGCTGCCGAAATTCATGCTGCGCGGCGTTTCCGGCGCGACGTTCGGCAAGACCTTCGCGCTGACCGGCACGATGGTGATCGGTCGGCAGAACGACAGCGACATTCCGGTGCCGGCCGAAGAAATCTCGCGCCATCACGCGCGCCTGCAGGTGACGGCGGAAGGCGTGATGGTCGAAGACATGGGATCGGCGAACGGTACCTTCATCAACGACAAGCGCGTGCAGACCGGCCTCCTGAAACCGGGCGAGGAACTCCGTCTCGATACCGTGCGTTTCATGCTCGTCGCACCGGGCATGGACGCGCGCCAGCAAAGCGCCGCGCGCGCGGAAACGGCCAAACCCGCAGCGGCTTCGGCCCCGCAAGGGTCCGGCAAGGCGATCGGCATC
>DASYJJ010000098.1:0-4346 GCA_035996605.1 Rhodanobacteraceae bacterium | reverse complement strand
TTTGCGTATTTCTCGTGAAGTCCTTGTGGACAAACCCCCGAGGTGCGCCCACGATCTTCGGGCGGCTCCGCGGGGGGAGACTCCGCGGAGCGCCTTACTCGTCGAGGGGAGATCGACATGGTGAGGCTAGGGGTAATGTCTGCTCCATCCTCTCAGAGCTTGGGAATCGTTCTGTTTGCCGGAGGCTTTGGCGCGCAGATCGTCTCCGCGCTGACGAACGATCAGGCAGGTGGAACGATCGTCTGGCTGCCCGGTGGATTGCTGCTCGCAGCACTCATGAGTCTGCCGCAGAACCGTTGGCTTTCATGCGTCGCGGGCATGCTGCTCGGTGTCGCAGCGGCATCGTTGTTTTCCCGGGGATCGATCATTGCCAGCGGCTTGACGGCGCTATTAACGCTCGTGCTCGTGCCGTTCGGCGCGTATCTGATGCAAGTGGTCCGTCGTGATGCCTCTCCGCTGCGCACGTTCCGCGACATGAGCTGGTTCCTCGCCGTATTCGCGCTTGCACTTCCCGCGATTTCGAGCGCGGCCGGCGTCCTCGTCGATCCGGCAGCCGATTCCTCCGAGCGTCCGGTGTGGCTGCACACCGGAGTTGCTCACGCGCTCGGCTATCTCGCGTTCGCGCCCATCTGGTTCAGGCCGCGTGCGCGCTGGTCGTCCCTTCAGCGCATGTTCGTGCCGGATGCGTGGCCGGCCATCGGCGCGCTGCTGGCGATCGCTCTGATCGGCGTGCTATGGAGCGAGTTCGGCATGCATTCGCATCTTCGCCCGCTGCTGTTGCTGGCGCCGATTCCGGTCATCGTGTTCAGCGCGCTGCGTGCGCGCGTTGCGGGAGCGTACCTTGTCGTCGTTGCGATCGCGATCCTGGCAATCCAGCTCAGCCGCGAGGGTCGCGGGCCCTTCATCGAACCGGACGTCTCGCTGACAGCGCTCGCCCTGAAATCGTGGGTGTTCGGTACGCGTCGCGGCATGGATGTTGTCGGTCCTCTTCGAGCAACGCCTCCAGATGCGCCGCGCGCTCGCCCATTCGAGCCGCGAAGTCCGCGAACTTGCCGGGCACCTGCTTGAAGCCCAGGAACAGGAACGCTCGCGCATTGCGCGCGATCTGCACGATGATGTGAATCAACGTTTGGCGTCGGTATCCATCGCGTTGAGTGCAATCCGGCGCACCGCGGACGAGCACAGCCGAAGTGAGCTCGTGCACGTGCAGGATGACCTCATCGCGCTATCCGAGGACGTTCGCCATATTTCGCACAATCTGCATCCAAGCATGTTGCACGAGACGGGCCTGGAACTCGCGCTTGGATCGCTGTGCAGTGCGCAGCGGCATCGTCATGGTCCGTCGATCGATCTGCATGCGGCGCCGGCACCGGCTCATCTTCCGGATCCGATCGCACTGTGCCTCTATCGCTGTGCGCAGGAAGCGCTTGCGAACGCGATTCGTCACGCCAAAGCGAGGCACATCGAAGTGAGTTTGCGCCTCGTCGATGGGCTGGTGGAACTGATGGTCGTGGACGATGGAATAGGTTTCAGCAACGCGCGCACAGCGGCCACGCCACGAGGGCTGGGCCTTTTGAGCCTGGAGGAACGGGCCAAGCTGCTGGGGGGCAGCTTTCAGTTGAATACGAGTCCAGGCAAGGGGACGAATGTATGCATACGGATACCACTCCAGTTGCGACGACGGCGCTGAAAGAGGGCAGGGTGCCGCGCTTGGTGATCGCCGACGATCACTGCATGGTGGCCGAAGGGATCGAGCGCATTCTCGTCGAAGACTTCGAGCTTCTCGCCGTCGCCGGCGATGGCGATGCACTGCTGAGCGCGGTGCGCAGGTTGAAGCCCGATCTTGTGATTTCCGACATCAGCATGCCGGGCCAAAGCGGGCTCGACGTACTCAAGGAGCTGCGCGCAGAGGGCTCGTCCATTCCTTTCATCTTCCTCACCATGCACGCGGAACCGGCACTTGCCGCAGCGGCGATGCGTGCGGGCGCAAACGGCTACGTGCTGAAGTACGCCGCGGGCAAGGATCTCATGACCGCTGTCCGTCAGGTTCTCGCCGGTGGTGTCTACGTAACGCCCTCGCTCGGCGCAAGGTACCTCGGCAGCCAGCTCCAGGAAATACACAACCTGACGACCAAGCAGCGCGAAGTATTGCGCCTGGTTGGGCGCGGCCTTCGCTCCAAGCAGATCGCAGCCCAGCTCGGTCTCTCGGTGCGCACGGTCGAAGCTCATAAGTACACGATGATGCAGATACTCGGCGTGCACTCGACGCTAGAGCTCGTGCGGCGCTCCGAGGAGCTGGGCCTGTTGTTCTGAGGCCTCTCGTTTCGAGGGCCGCAACATACGCGAGAGTATTTTTACTTACGATATGGCGGTTCAATTTCGCTAGTAGTCCTCGCGGGCGGCGACCATGCTGCGATCAATGGTTAAGCGGACAGTTCAATGCCGCGTCCCACGATCGTCCTTGCCGAAGACCACCCGCACGTCGCCGAACAGCTGCGTCGTCTCCTCAGCAGCAGCTTCGAAGTCGTCGCCGTGGTCGCTCATGGCGAAGCTCTTGTCAAGGCCGCATTGCGGCTGAAGCCCGATGTCGTCGTCACGGACATCAGCATGCCCGGCATGGACGGCATCAAGGCGGCGCAGGAACTCCTGCTGCAGCAGCCTTCGGCGGCTATCGTATTCGTGACGGTGCACGACGATCGCGCGCTGGCAAGCAAGGCACTCGCCGTCGGGCTTGGCTATGTCTTGAAAGCTTCCGCCGGCGAAGAGCTCGTCGACGCGGTCAACGCGGCGCTCGAAGCGCGGCCTTTCGCATCGCCCTCGCTCGGCTCGCTTGAATCGCTGCTCGGCAAGACAGCTTTGCCGCCGGCAGGAACACCGGATCCGCAGCTGTCTGGCCGATAGCGACTCGTCCAGCCTTTGTCCTTCGCCAAGGACAAATTACGAAGGGTATCGCTCGATTGGCAAGAACTGGGCAGCGCGAGAACCATGATGTTTGCAACAACGGATGTCCCGATCGGATCCGCATGACGCGGGCACGCGAACGCATGCGCTGGACCGGCGCACGCCGTCGTCCGATAAAGAAGCGCGCCGGTAGCGGGCGACGCGCAATCCGCGGGGTGTCGCGGTTCGGCCACGCCATCGATGGACCGACGATCGCAGTGCGATTGCAGTAACATTCCAACGCCTGCAGGCATTCGCGGGCAGGACAATTTCCTGCGGTTCCGTCAGAACGTCGGCCGTCCGGCTGCGTTGGCGACACGGCGTGATGCGAAGGCATTTCGGCTCTCTGGCCGGCAATGCCGGCACATCGCGCGCGTGCGACTTGGCAGAATCGCATTTCAACCGGAAGAGGAAGCGTATGAAGTTCGGGATTCGTGGTGTTGCTTTTCTCGCGTCGCTCATGACGCTGTGCTCGTCGGTGTCGGCAGGAACGGTCGGCGGTCCGACGATGGGCCTTTGGTTCAACCCGCAGGAATCGGGCCGCGGTTACGACATCGATCTGCAGGGCGACACGATGATCGTTACGACCTACGTGTACGAAACTTCCGGTGATCCAATCTGGTATCTCTCTTCGGGCACCTACGACCACTCGACCGGTGTATTTCAAAGCACGTACGACAGCTACTCGGGCGGTCAATGCTTTGGCTGCCCGTATCAGGCCCCCGCCGTGCAAGTCGGCGCTGCGGGTCCGATCACGATCACATTCCATACCAATCAGGCCGCGACCTTGACCTATCCCGGCGGCTCGACCGAGATCGTCAAATTCGCATACGGCTTCCCGACGCGCACCGACGTGCTCTTCGGCGAATGGGCGTTGAGCTATGAAACCGGCGGCGTCGTCGGCGGCGACTGGATCGTGTTCGATACGCCGTACACCGATACCAGCGGCCTTGCCTACGCTTCCGGACACGAAGCCAGCGCAACGACGACGACCGCGCTAGGGTTATACAATTCGAGTGTCCCCGAAGCGCAGATCCTGGTGACGCAAGGCGCCACTCAGCGCGTTTATGAATTCGGCGTATTCGACGATCGGCGCGCAATCGGCCAGGTGACGAGCACCACGGGCGGCGTGACGACTGGCCCGTTTCCCGCGACCGGCGCGCGCCTGCTCTACGAGAGCGAGGTTACCGGCGGCGTCGTCATCGGCTCGACGGGCGGCCAATCGCAGGCCGCGGCCGCGTCCTCGGGCGTTCATGATGCATCGGGCGTCGAGACTCTGCAGCGGGCTGCCGAGAAACTCGGGGCCGCCAAACGCTAGCGCGGCGAAAAACACCGACACCCGCCAGCGCCTTCCCGGAGCACGTGCTGGCGGGTATGCTCGAGCGTCCATGGCGATCGTGACAGAC
>DASYJJ010000097.1:0-12718 GCA_035996605.1 Rhodanobacteraceae bacterium | reverse complement strand
GGATGGGCGTGTGTCGCCGCGGCGGTAGCGCTGCTCGCGGCGATCGCGCTACCGCTGCTCGCACGGCGTGCGCGTCATCGAACGGCGTTCGTCGCGAGCGCGCTCGCGATCGCCGGCACGATCCTTTCCGCTGGTTTCGCGCTGTTTCCGTTTCTGTTGCCTTCGAGCCTCGACCCGAACAGCAGTCTCACGGTCTGGGACGCATCGAGCAGCCGGACCACGCTCGGGCTCATGTTGATCGCGACGCTTGTCTTCCTGCCGATCGTGCTTGCCTATACGGCGTGGGTCTATCGTGTTCTGCGCGGGCGCGTTTCGCTTGCGCATGTGAAAGAGTCGCACGGGATGTATTGATTCTTGCGTTGAAGCCGTTGAATCGAAGGAGTTGGCGCAATGTGGTATTTCAGCTGGATGCTCGGACTCGGCCTCGCCTGCGCATTCGCGATTCTCAACGCGATGTGGTTCGAGCTGCATGCGGACGATGAAGCACGCCGCAAAGCGGACGACAAGATCCCGCCGCACTGAGCCTGTGCGGCCTGCAACGCACGCCGCGCCAGAACGGGACGCGTGACACGGCGCGATACTTCGGCTAGCGTCGCGCGGCTGGTGTCGTAGAACGGGTAGCGCGAAATTCGCAGGGAGGCTGTCGCGGTGATTCATCGTCTGGTTGCGCTCGCTTTCGCGGCGCCGATCGTATTCGCGCTCACGACTGATGCGTCCGGCGCTTCGAAGTCCGAGACGCAGGATCCGGGTTCCAAGGCGGGATCGAAACAGTCTGCGGCGCCCGTCAAACATGCAAAGAAGTCGAAACCGCCCGTGCACGATCCGGCGGCCTATCGCTGGATCAACGTCGGCGGATTCGGCGAAGTCACGGTCTACAAACCGACCGTTCCGGCGAAAGGGCTCGCGCTGTTTGCTTCGGGCGATGGCGGCTGGAGTCTCGGCGTCCTGGACATGGCGCACGAAGCGGCCGCGCTCGGCTACTGGGTTGCCGGATTCAGCACGCCGCAATTCCTCAAAGCCCTCGACAGTGGCGCGGGCGACTGCAGCGATGCCGACGGCCTTCTGGCGAAGCTCGGCAAGGAGCTCGTGCGCGAAGTCGATCTGCCGCCCGGCACGCGACCGGTCCTGATCGGATATTCGTCCGGCGCGACGATCGTCTATGCCGCGCTTGCTGCGGACGCAGGGCAGCGCCTGGGCGGCGGTATCAGTCTTGGCTTTTGTCCGGATCTGCTCATCCATAAACCGTTCTGCAGCGGCACCGGCCGGCTGACTCAGCAGAAGCAACAGCAGCCGCCGTTCGGGTACGTCTTCGACAAACGCGAAACCGTCGAAGCGCCGTGGCGCATCCTGCAGGGCGAAGCGGACCAGATCTGCGATCCGAAATTCGCGCCCGACTTTGCCCACGGCCAGACCGATTCCAGGGCGGTGATGCTGCCCAAGGTCGGCCACGGATTCGGCGTCCCGAAGAACTGGATGCCGCAATACCGCGAAAGCATCAAGGATCTGAGCGACGCGACGCGATAATCACGACGGCAAACGACCGCGCCGCTTAGAATCGCAAACACATGGACGAGAACGCCGCCCTCTGATGAGCGCCTCCGTGGAAACCGCAAGCCCGTCCGCCGGACGCGTATGGCTCGCGCGACTGCGCATTGCGGTCCCGATCGCGTTCCTCGCGATGGTGGGCTGGCTCGTCGTGCGCGAGATAGGCGAGATCGATCTGCCGCAGGTGCAGCGCACGCTCATCGATGTGCCGACGCTGCCGGCAATCGGCGTAGCGCTGTTGGCGATCTCCGCTGTCGCGTTCACCGGGCTCGTGGATGTCGCGATCGCACACTGGCTCGGCATCAAGGTGCGCGCGCGCGAGCTGCTGCGGCTCGCGTTCGTTGCGAACGCGATGGCGAACACGCTGAATCTTTCCGGCGCAACCGGTTCGGGCGTGCGATTGCTCGGACTCTCGGCGCAAAAGGTCGAGATCGGCCGCGTCGCGGCGCTGATCGGCATGCAGGTGCTTTCGCTGCCGCTCGGTCTTTCGATCCTGATCATCGTCACGCTCGTCGCGGGATCGCTGCCGATCACGCCAAGCACAACCACGCGCTGGCTCGCGATGGTCGTACTGATCGCCGCCGCGATGTATCTGCCGACGTTCTTCGTGCTGAGCACGCGGCGCACGCTGATGCGCTGGCTGCCGAAAGGCCAGGATCTTCCGCCGCTCGGGCTCAAACTTGCACTTGCCGCGCTTTCGTTCGTCGACTGGGTGCTCGCGGCGAGCGTTTTGTACGCGTGCCTTTTTCTTTCCGGCGCGCATGTCAAACCGGGGCCGATGCTCGGCAGTTTCGCCGGCGCATCGATCCTTGGCCTCGTCAGTCTCGTGCCGGGCGGTCTCGGCGTTTTCGATGGTTTGATGCTGGTCGCGCTCACCGCGGGCGGCTACGACCAGGGCGCGGTGACCGCCGGGCTCTTTCTGTTCCGCATCGCGTATTACCTGGTGCCGCTGTTCGCCGCGTTGTACCTCGGCTCCGGAACCGTCGCCCGGCAGATGCCGATCATTGCGCACGCGATGGGCCGGCTGCGCGCGCATCCGCTGTTCGGCGTGCTTGGGCTTCCGGCGAGCCTGCTCGCCGATCTCGGCATTCGTCTGCTCGCCGCATTGACGTTCCTCGCAGGGCTCGTGCTGCTCGCATCGGCCGCGATTCCGGCCGTGCACGAACGCGTCATCACCGTGCGCGCGGTGTTGCCGGCTGCCGCGATCGAAAGTTCGTACTGGCTTTCGATCCTGACCGGCACGCTGCTGCTCGGCCTGGGCCGCGGAATCGACGGAAGGCTGCGCCTTGCCTACCGTCTTGCGTCCTGGATGCTCGTCGTCGGTGCGGTACTCGCGGTGACCAAGGGCCTCCACTTCGGCGAGGCGCTGTTCCTTCTGGTGATCGCTGCGCTCCTGCGCACGCGCAAGCGCGAATTCACGCAGCGCGCGATGAGCCTGACTTCGGCGACGACGTTCACCTGGTATCTCGGCCTTGTCGCAGTGGTGCTCGCGTTCTTCGCGGCCGGCGTCTGGGCGGTGCTCGGCGACGACAGTTTCGATCTCTGGTATTTCGGTGTCGGCGAGCATTCATCGCGGCTCGCCCGCGGACTCTTCGCCGCAGCGCTCGGCGTCGTGCTCTATCTCATCTGGCAATCGTTCGCGGTGCGGCGGCCGCCACTGAAGCTGCCCGACCGTTTCGAGCTCGAACGCGCGATGGCGGTTTACCGACAACACGGCGGCGGCGAGTTCGCGCACCTCACGTTCATGGGCGACAAGCATCTCTTCTGGTCCGCCGACGGGCATGCGGTTGTCGCCTACGGATCGGTCCGCGACAGGCTGGTCGCACTCGGATCGCCGGCCGGTCCCGAGGCTGCGATCAAGCGCGCGATTCTTGATTTCAGACAGTTCGCGGACGCGCAAGACCGCGTGCCGATCTTCTACGAAGTCCTGGAGCCCGACCTTTCGCTCTATCACGACCTCGGCTTCGATCTTTTCAAGCTCGGTGAGCTCGCGACGATTCGGCTGGACGAATTCACGCTCGCCGGCAAGCGCTGGGAAGACTTGCGTCAGGCGGTCAATCGTTCGGTGAAGGAGCGTCTCAGTTTCGAAATCTTCGAGCCGCCGTTCGACACCGTGCTGATGTCTCAGCTCGAATACGTTTCCGACGTTTGGCTCGAGGACAAGTACGTCCACGAGAAAGGCTTCTCGCTCGGGCGCTTCGATCTCGCCTACTTCGCGTGGAGTCCGCTCGCGCTGGTGCGTCGCGACGACGAAATCGTCGCCTTCGCCAACGTGTTGCCGCCGTACGGACCCAATGGCACCGCCAGCGTCGATTTGATGCGACAACTCGCCGATGCGCCTCGCGGCACGATGGATTTTCTGTTCGCCAAGGTCATGCAATGGTCGAAGGATCGCGGGTACGCGACATTCAGCCTCGGCATGGCGCCGTTGTCGGCCGTTGGCGACAACCCGTATGCGCGGATCAATGAGCGCCTAGCCGCGCTCGCGTTCCAGTATGGCGGTCGCTTCTACAACTATCAGGGCTTGCGCCGCTACAAGGAAAAATTCGAACCGGAATGGACCGGTTCTTACCTTGCCTATCCGCGCGGGCTCTGGGTGCCGGGTCTTCTGATCGACATCGCGGCGCTCGTCGCCGGCGGATATCGCCGCTTCATGTTTGGCGGTCGCTGAGCGCTGCGCACTCAATACGCTTCTCCGGTGCATCGGCCGCGCCTAATGGCGGCCGATGGAGTTTTGCAGCCGCGAAGTCTTGCGCACGTTTCTCTTGGGAGTGCAGCGGCGCTATTGCACGTTCGTCGTGCGCGAAATCGCGTTACTCTATTTTCCCGCGGCGGCGGGCAGACTTTTTGCGATCAACGTGCCGAGCGCCGCGTAATCGCCGTTGTAGTGATGTCCGCCTGGCAGCGTCACCACGCGCACGTGGGAGGGCTGCGGCTTCATGCAGAAACTGTCGTTTTCCTCGGTGCCGTGCACGCACACGAGCGGCACCTTGCTCGACGCCATTTCGGGTCCGATCGGCATCGCTTCGTCGTGATGCGTCGATCCGAACCAGTCGCCGACATGGATCTCGAACACCGCATCGTCGTCAGGCGAGATCAAGACGCCGCCATCGACGCGCTTGCGTGCCTCGTCAGGCAAACGATTGACGACGACCGGAACGAGGCTCGCGCCGAACGAATAGCCGATGAGCACGAACGTTGCCTGCGGATCGGCCTTGCCGTAGTGGGCGATCACTCTCGCGATCGCATCGGCGGCAGCCTGGGGCGTCTGCTTGTGCCAGAAGAATTTCAAAGTGGAGAAACCGATCACGCGAACGCCATCGGCGGTGAGCGCATCGGCGACACCGCGATCGAGCCCGGCCCAGCCGCCATCGCCGGTGATGATGATCGCGATGCGATGCGCATCGCCTTTCGTCGGAGGAATGTCGGTCAGCGGCAGATCGGCGACATCGTCCGGCAATGCGACGCGCGCCGATTCTTCATTCCGCCGCCATCGCGCGAATGTTGCGCCGAGATCCGCGCCCGCTTCGCGGTGGGCAAGCGGCGGCAAGAATGCGCCGAGCGCATCGACAGCAACCGCCGCGCCCGAGAGCGCGCCCGTATCACGCGCTCCCGGCGCGAATGGTTTGGGGACCCATGTCGCGGGCAGGCGCGCGACGGGTTCCACGCGGAATCCGCCGTTGTCTGCGATCGTCATCGCACCCGCATCGCCGGCGCAGAATTCCTTGGGCAATCGGAACGCCACGTCCCATCCAAGCGTGACGAGCCCGGCGAACGTGCCGGCCGGTGCCTGCGCCGTCAATGCGTATGCGAACGTTGCGCCGGCGCCATCGCCGACGATGAGCGGATAGGTGTAGGTGGCGAAACCTTCGTGGCGTTCGATCCAGTGCGCGACTTCCTCGACGTGGCCGGCCGGATACGAACACTTGCCGGAGAGACTCGCGAGTTTTTTCAGATACGTCGGCAGGTCGATCCCGACGACGAACGCGCCTTCGGACGCGAGCGCGGCCGAAAGATGATCCTGCCGCGGACTCCAGCCGTCGCGATCGGAAAAGAACAGTACCGTCTGCGCGATGTCGCCGGATGGATGCGTCAGATGCAGCGTACCGAAGAGTCCGTACTCGAGGGTTTCGCTCGGCGCGCCCATTACCTTTTCGGCTGCCGGCGCAATCACGGAGCCGAACATCGTCACCAGTATCGCGAGCACGTGCAAAAGATTCATCGCGCCGCCGCCATCAACGCCTCGATCTCGTCTGCATCGCGCGGAACGGAGTGGGTGAGGACCACGGGATCGCCGCGAGTCACGACGATATCGTCCTCGATGCGAATTCCGATGCCGCGCCAGCGCTGCGGAACGCGTTTGAGATCCGGCGCTACGTAGATGCCGGGCTCGACAGTGACGACCATGCCGGGCTCGAGCAGGCGGAATTCGCCATCGATGCGATAGTCGCCGACATCGTGCACGTCGAGACCGAGCCAGTGCCCCGTCTTGTGCATGTAGAACTTGCGGTAGGCGTGTTCTCGAAGATTTTTTTCGATGCTGCCTTCGAGCAGACCGAGCTTGATGAGCCCGCGCGTGATCACGCGCACGGCCGCTTCGTGATACGCATCGAACGGCCGCCCTGCCCTCACTTCGTCGATTGCGGCGGTCTGCGCGGCGAGCACGATGTCGTAGAGCGCGCGCTGTTCGGGCGAGAAGCGGCCATTGATCGGAAACGTGCGCGTGATGTCGGATGCGTAGCACTCGAACTCAGCGCCTGCATCGATAAGCAGCAAATCGCCGTCGCGCAGCGGCGCATTGTTCGCGCGGTAGTGCAGGATGCACCCGTTCGCGCCGCCGCCGACGATCGGCTCGTAGCTCGGCACCGCGCCGTGACGACGGAATTCGTGCAGGAGTTCGGCTTCGATCTCGTGCTCGTTCATTCCGGGCCGCGTCGCGCGCATCGCGCGCACGTGCGCGGACGCGGCGATCTTCGCCGACTTGCTCATCACGCGCAGTTCGCTGCGCGACTTGTACAGACGAAGATCGTGCAGCAGGTGCGACAACGCGACGAACTCGTGCGGCGGCACCGCGCCTTTGCGCACATCGGCACGCACGCGATTGACCCAGCCGATCAATTTCAGATCGAACTCGGAATCGCGGCCGAAGTGATAATAGACGCGCGCGCGGCCTTCGATCATGCCGGGCAGGATGTCGTCGATGTCGTCGATCGGGAACGCATCGTCGAATCCGTAGTCGCGCACCGCGCCTTCGGTGCCGACGCGCACGCCGTCCCAGCGCTCGCGTTCGGCGTCGCGCTCGCGGCAGAAAAGAATCATCTCGCCCTGTTCGCGACCCGGTATCAGCGCGAGTACGGCGTCGGGCTCGGGGAATCCACCGAGATAGTGAAAGTCGCTGTCCTGCCGGTACGGATAGTGCGAGTCGTTGCTGCGCACACGTTCCGGAGCCGCGGGCACGATCACGATCGCGTCGCGTCCGGCCATGCGCATGAGCTGCCGGCGGCGCCGCACGAACTCCCTGGCCTGGATCATCGAGTGTCCTGTCGATGGAAGAGTTCGCATTTCAATGGAGCCTGCCGCCCGCCCGCGAACGCGGCCGCATCATCTCGGTGTGCAACAGCATCACGCCGACGCGAACGAATTCGAGCACTTCCATGAGCGCGCTTTCGTCTTCCTCGGCATCGTCGTAGTCGAAGCGAGACGCTGCGATGCGACCGATGTCGGCCAGCACTTCGTTGGCGTCCACGGACAACAGGCGCGCCGCCGAGCCGGAAAGCCCGACGCCGCCGAGAAAGCCGCGGCACCATTCGACCAGCGCGTCAGCCCGTGTTTCGAGCGGCCTGTCGAGCGCCGGCAGCAGCGGCTCGAAGCCGAGATCGGGATCGTCGAGCTGCGCGCGGCAGTCGCGATACAACCGCCGCAGCGTCTCGTGCTGCAGCTTCGTACCTGAAGCGGGCTTCGTTGAGTCAGGGTTGATCGGAGCAGACCCGATCGGATCAGGCTCGATTTCGAGCGCTGCGGGCCATTCATCCGCGCCGGCGCTGCCTCCCGCGCAGAGATAACCGGTCAGGGAACCGTGCAGATCGCTGGCGCCCATGCCGAGGCGCAAGGTCTTGAGCGCGTGTGCGAGTTCGGCGTGGGTCAGCGGCATGCGAGCAGGTAAAAGCGCATAGCCGCATTGTACCCACCCGGCCCAGCGTGGCGCACCCGGTGACGATTGCCTACACTCCGGGCTCGGGGGATCACGGAAACTCGCGCCGATGCTGGATGTGCGGTTGCGATCATCGATGCTGCGCCTGCACAACGGCGCGCGTCTTGTGTTGCTGCTGGCTGCGGGATTGTCTGCAGAGGCCGGCGCCGATGCGTTGCGCCGCGACTTTCATTTCCAGACCATCGGCAGCGACCAGGGCCTGGCGCAGAATTCGGTCAACACGATTCTGCAGGACCACTCCGGTTTTCTCTGGGTCGGCACGCAAGCGGGTCTGCAGCGTTACGACGGCTACGCCTTCCGCGCATTCGAGCAATCCGCGGATGATTCCGCTGCCGAAGAAGGCCCGGTGTCGGCGCTCGCCGAAGACGCGGACGGCACGATCTGGATCGGCAACGGCGGCAGCATCGCGCGGCTCGCCGCGACGAGAAATACGATCGAGCGCTTGCCGGATGCGTCGGGCGATCTTGCCACCGTGCGCGCTCTCGCAGTCGATCCCGGACACGGACTCTGGGTCGGCACTGACGCGGGCCTTTCGCATATCGACGCGAACGGCAATCGCATCGAGCCTGCGCCCGCGTTGCCGCACGCCGAAGGTCGCACCGCGCGCGTTCACCAACTGCGTCGCGCCGACGACGGCACGCTGTGGATCGCAAGCTCGCTCGGATTGCTCAAGCTTCCCGCGCAATCGGACGCCATCGAGCGCGTCGGCGCCGATGTGCTCGACGATGTCGCCGCGCTTCTGGTCGATCACGCGCATCGGCTGTATGCGGGAAGTTACGACGGGCTCTATCGCATCGATCAGCGCGGCGTGCCGCAACGCGTGTGGCCGGCGCAAGGCACGCATGCCGTCACCGCGCTCGCCGAAGATGCCGGCGGACGTTTATGGCTCGCGGTGCCGCACGAGGGACTGGTCGGTTTCGATCCCGAGCACGGCGACGAAGTCTGGATCAAACCCGAACGCAATCTACCCGGAACGCTTCCGGCCGCGCTGATCACGAATCTGCTGGTCGATCGATCCGGGCTGCTCTGGATCGGCACCGGCGAGCGCGGGTTGGCGCGCATGGATCCGGCCGGATCGATTTTCCAGTCGATCGTCGATCAGGATCCCGAGCACGATTCGATCGCGGCCAACAACGTGCACGCGATCTTCGAGGATGCCCAAGGCGGCCTCTGGCTCGGCACCGACGAAAACGGACTCAAGCGCTACGATCCGGCGACGAATCAATTCGATCGCTTCGGCGACGTGATCGCACGCGCGTTCGCGACGGCGCCATCGAAGCATCCGGACTTGCGCGTGGTCGTGCCGGCGCGCCGGGGAGATGCGCGATCGGCGCAACCGGTGAAGCTGCCGGATCTCAGCGTCACGGCACTCGCCGGCACCGGACAAGGACGCTTGTGGGTCGCGACCAATCTTGGCATCGCGCTCTTCGATCCGGCGCGCCGCGCGGCAACGGTATTGCCGCTCGATGAAAACGAAGAGTCCGGACTCGTCGACGCCGATGTGCGCAGCGTGCTCTCGGCGAACGACGGCCGGCTCTGGCTCGGCACCGCGTTCAACGGTCTTGCGCGGTACGACGCGCCGGTCGATCGCTGGCAAGTGCTCCGCGCGGACGCCGGCACACCTCGGCTGAGCAGCAACACGGTGCTTGCTCTGCATCAGGACCGCGCCGGCAACATCTGGATCGGCACGCTGAACGGCCTCGACATGATCGACAAGGCCGGCGCGGTGCACGTGTATCGCCAGGATCCGGCCGATTCGCTCTCGCTCGCGGGCAACATCGTGCGGGCGATCCATGAAAGCGCGGACGGCACGATCTGGATCGGCACGCAGCTCGGACTCAACCGCTTCGACGGCCCGGACGGCGATCGCATGCGCTTCACGCGCTGGCTGCCGCGCGACGGCTTGCCGAACGGGACGATCGGTGCGATCGGCGAGGACGCGATGGGCCGGCTCTGGCTCAGCACCAACAAGGGCCTCGCTGCGTTCGACCGCAGCGCCGGAAAATTCCGCGCGTTCAACGCGGCCGATGGTCTGGAGATCACGGAATTCAACAACGGCGCCTATGCGGCGCTGCGCGACGGCCGGCTCGCGTTCGGCGGCGTCGACGGGCTTACGCTGTTCTCGCCGCAGGCCATTGTCGCGAGTCGCTTTCCGGCGCCGGTCGTTTTCACCGACGTCGTCGTCGGCGATACGAACCGGAGCGTGCTGCGCGGCTCGGACAACGTGCGCATGGCGCAGGGCGATCGCATCGTGCACTTCGAATTCGCCGCGCTTGATTTCACGGCGCCCGAGCGCAACCGTTTCCAGTACCGGCTCGAAGGCTTCGATCAGCATTGGATCGACGCCGGCAGTCACCACGAAGCGACGTATACGAATCTTGATGCGGGCCGTTACCGCTTCACCGTTCGCGCGACCAACCACGACGGCTATTGGAACGAGGCGACCGCCGCACTCGGACTGCTGGTGACACCACCGTGGTGGACCAGCAACGAGGCAAAGCTGCTCTATCTGCTCGGACTCGTCGCCATCGGCGCGCTTGTTTGGCGCGCATGGAACCAGCATCGCTCCGAACTGGAGCGGCATCGCCACGACCTGCGCGAGCGCGAAGACCGGTTGCGCCTCGCGCTGTGGGGATCGGGCGACGAATTCTGGGACTGGGACATGCGCAACGACACCCTGCACATCACCGGCATGGGCGAGCTGCTGCGCAATCCGCAGGAAGGCAAGCCGATCGCGGCGCGCGACTGGATCGACGAGAACGTGCATCCGGACGATCTGCCTGCGGTTCGCCAGCGTATCGACGAGCACGTCGCCGGGCTCACCGAGACGCTCGAATCCGAACATCGCCTGCGTTCGAGCCGCGGCGACTGGGTCTGGGTGATGGCACGCGCGCGCATCGTCGAGCGCGACGAGAAAGGTCACGCGATGCGTATGTGCGGAACTGCGCGCAACATCATGGCGACGCGCGCTGCAGACCGCGAACACCGCATCGCCCAGGAAGTCATCCGCAGCATGACCGAAGCGCTGACGGTGACCGATCTCGAATTCCGCTTCATTTCGGTCAATCCGGCGTTCACGCGCATGACCGGTTGGCGCGAGCACGAAGTCGTCGGGCGCGTCGCCTCGCTGCTGAACTGCGCGCAGCATCCACCCGAGCATTACGTTGCGATGCGCGAGGCGCTCGAGCGCAACGGCCATTGGCGCGGCGAGCTCTGGCAGCGGCGCAAGGACAACGAGGAATTCCTGTGCTGGCTCGAATTGACCGAAGTGCGCGACGCGTCCGGTGCGCGCACGCATTTCGTCGGCGTGCTGAATGACATCACCGACCGCAAGCGCGCCGAACAGGAGCTGCGCTACCTCGCCAACTACGACACGTTGACGGGACTTCCGAACCGCACGCTGCTGAGCGAGCGGCTCGGCCACGCGATCATTCGCGCGCGGCGCGGCAACCGGAAAGTCGCCGTGCTGTTTCTCGATCTCGATCGTTTCAAGCACGTCAATGATTCGATGGGCCATGCCGCGGGAGATCGGATGTTGAAGGCCGCCGGCAGTCGTCTGCGTCACGTGGTGCGCGAAGGCGACACCGTCGCGCGACTCGGCGGCGATGAGTTCACGGTGGTGCTCGAAGACGTCGCGGGCAATCTCGAAGCGGAACACATCGCGCAGAAAGTCATTGCCGCATTCGATCAGCCGCTCGAGCTCGACAATGGCCAGGAAGTCGTCATTTCGCCATCGATCGGTATCAGTTTCTATCCCGATCATGGCCAGGTTCCGACCGACCTTCTGAAGTTCGCCGACACCGCGATGTATCAGGCCAAAGAGCGCGGCCGGCGCACTTATATGGTCTACACCGAGGCCATGGATGCGGCGGCGCGGCTCCGCGCCACGACCGTCACGGCGCTTCGCAAGGCCTTGGAACGCAACGAATTTTCGCTGGTTTATCAGCCCAAGCTCTCGCTGCTGGACGAGCGCATTACGGGCGTCGAGGCGCTCCTGCGCTGGCGCAGCGAGGACCTGGGCAACGTGCCGCCGACTTCGTTCATTCCTATCGCCGAAGAAACCGGAATGATCATCGAGATCGGCGAGTGGGTGGTCGATCAGGCCTGCGCGCAGCTCGCACGCTGGCGCGAAGCGGGCGTGCGCGACATTACGATGTCGGTCAACGTCTCGGTGCTGCAACTTCTGCGCGGCGAACTCACGCAGCGTCTTTGCGACATCCTCGCCGAACACGACATCTCGCCCAATCAGCTCGAGCTCGAGCTCACCGAAAGCATGGTCATGGCGAACGCCGAGCAATCGATCACGACGCTGCGTCAGTTGAAAGCGGTTGGCGTGACTCTCGCGATCGACGATTTCGGAACGGGCTATTCGTCGCTGAGTTATCTCAAGCGACTGCCGATCGACACGCTCAAGATCGACAAGGAATTCGTCGGCGACATCACCACCGATCCCGACGATGAAGCGATCACGGCAACCGTGATCACGATGGCGCATTCGCTCGGACTCAACGTGGTCGCCGAGGGCGTCGAGATCGCCGAGCAGGTGGAGTATCTGCGCGAGCAGGGCTGCGATGAAATCCAGGGCCACTGGCTGTCGCTGCCATTGCCGCCCGACCAATGCCTTGCGTTCCTGCGCGACCGCGCGGTCCGGCGCCGCATCGCGCTCGGCGAGCCGCGTTGACGCGGCAGCCCGAAAGCCTCGTCCGCGGACCGAAACCCAGTCGCTGAACCGCTCGCCGGCCAACGGATACCGGCTGCCGGTTATCGGCTTGCGAAACCGTTCGCGATACTTCTCTTCGCAACGAATCTTGATGCTATATTTGGCCCATGTCCGCGCACGAGCAGACGCTACTTTCGATCGGCGACCGGGTCGACCGGCTGCTGGAGTTGTGCCGCACGCTGCAGGAGGAAAACCGCAGCCTGCGCCACAGCCAGGAACAGCTTGCGACCGAGCGCGCGCAG